>DATDRD010000538.1:0-2494 GCA_035291925.1 Anaerolineales bacterium | reverse complement strand
CGCAGAGGCAGCAATCTATCATTTTCTCGAGGGTACAGGTCTGATGACCGTAGGTGAAGAGACTTTCGCCTTTAAACCCGGCGTGACGGTGATTGTCCCCGGCGGTGTGGCACGCGGTATGAACGCTAAAACGCGGGCTATCTTTTTAGGCGCCAAAGGAGGATAACCCCATTGGTAATAACACAAGTTAGCGTGGTCAATGTCCAGAGCAAAGGAGACAAAATGAACACAATCTTACAAAAATCTGCCGCTATTCTCGCCTTGATCATCGGAGCGATGGCGATTTTTGCGGGCGGGCAGGTATTGCTCGGCAGGGTTCCCGACTATTATGTGATCGATTGGCTTCCAGTCTATAACTTCACTATAGGCGTTTTGACGGTTTTCCTGATCGCCGTCCTCATTTGGAAAAACAACAAATACGCTCTGCTGGCCGCTATCGGGACTTTCAGCGCTCATGCCATAGTGATGCTCGTCCTTCAGACTGCTTATCGCGGAGTTGTCGCAACAGATAGTATTATGGCTATGACAATTCGATTATCCACCTGGCTGATCATTCTGGCGCTTTTGTTTTTCCAGGCCCGAAAAGATAAGCCGGCAAATTTCGAAGTATCTTAAAGCCGGATATTCCATCACAAATAGCAGTCTGCCCATTACACAGGTGCAAGCTCATGCATCCACAGAGTTTCACAACTGGCAAGGGGCATCGGGGCTAATGCCATGAATGTTGACCAACTCCGACGGCGGGTGATCGCCCGTTTCTTCCTTGGCTTGCTATTCCTGGCGGCGATAGCGATTGTTATTGGCTGGGTGCCGGGTGCAATGATTTCTCTAACACTTGCGTATGCTAGAAATTCCGTTACATTTCTAATGCAGGTCATGTGCAACAATTGGCGTTACATCATTTGAGTGAGTGAAGGGTCTGCTATGCTTCTCCCATGCATGAAGGAGGAGCAAGCGCCATGTGTAATAAACTGGAAGAGCGAAAACGAGCCATGTTGATGTATCACGTTCAACACTTCAGCAAAAGCGAGATTTGCCACCAGCTCCAGCGCCCCCGAACCTGGTTGGATCGCTGGCTGGAGCGGTATGATCCGGGAGATGTTGAGCATAGTCTGCAAGGTCATAAGACTGGTCCTCAAAAGGCGGAAGGTCGGTGGTCAGATAAGATTCGTCAACAGGTCCTTCAAATGCGCAAGGATCGTGCGCAATTGGAGCAGTGGCGTTATGCTTTTTACGGAGCGGAAGCCATTCATCTGGAGCTCAAGGCGCTGAGCAGCCCCGAGGTTCCACCGGTGCGGACCATCCATGCCTGGTTTGTCGCTGAAGACCTGGTTCCACATGCCGACAAATCCGAAGAGAAGCGCAAATCCAAGCCCATTCCTCTACCGACTGCCGATCAGGTCAATCGAGTGCAACAGTTGGACCTGAAAGGACCGGTGTACCTGAGTGGATGTGACACCAAGTACTACGTGGTGGTGCTCCGGGATCGTTACAGCCACCGCTGCGCACTGGATGTTTTCGACAACCGGGAAGCCCAAAGCATTGTCGAATTTCTGGTCACCAGTTGGCGTTGGATGGGACTGTCCGATTACTTACAGATGGACAACGCCCTGGAGTTCCGCGGCTCCAACCGCTATCCACGCTCCTTCGGAAGAGTGGTCCGTGTGGCAGTCAGCCTGAACGTTGAACCGCTCTTCAACCCACCCAGCGAACCCTGGCGCAATGGCGGCGTGGAACACTTCAATGGGTTTGTGGACGATCGTTTGCTAAAAGTTCCCTTCGAAAATGTCCACGGATTCCGCAGCGAAGCCTGGGCTTGTCAAGATGCTTGCAATCAAACTCATCGTTTGCCAGCCTTGGACGGCCAAACCCCGAATGAGATTGCCACCCAAGCCGCTCTGCGCTTCCCGCCCGAAGGATACAAGCGTCACCAAGACCGGCAACTGCCACAGGATCAAGGCTTCGTCTCCTTCGTCCGCCTGGTTCGCAAGAGCGGACGCATCACCCTGGGAGCTGGAGATCGTTTCATGGTCGATCCTGAACTGGCTTACCAATATGTGCTGGCAAGAGTGGATCTGGCCGAGAAGATCGTTCGCATCTCACACAACGACCAGGTTCTCAAGACCTACGACTTCTCTCCAGAAACTGTTGGCGCCTGGGCGGAGGATGCCAACCAGATCGAGGAGATCGTTGACGATGAAGTTGTAAAAGAGCAATCCATTGTGTAACGCAAATTACTGCACATGCGAGCATTAGGCTTTGTTGTATCGGAAATTATTGCACCTCACATACGATCAATAGAGGCAAGGAGATATTTTCTATGGATGAAGCAAAGATCCGTCGAATGGAGGCAGAAGGATTGTATCGTTGAACCAGTTATCAACCTTGCTCAAGAGATGATCGATTTTCTCGAGAAAAAACTCTATAGTAGCTAGTCACTTGCCCCAATGATATGTCTCTAATTGTTCTCATTCGCGGAGGGGGGGGTATCGCT
>DATDRD010000537.1:0-7657 GCA_035291925.1 Anaerolineales bacterium | reverse complement strand
CGCGTACAATATCTCCAAGGGAAGACGGCGGAAAAAATCTGATCCTTGTCACCGCCCATCGACGCGAAAACTTCGGGGAACCAATTGAAAACATCTGTCTGGCATTGAAGCAGCTCGCCCAAAGCGAAGACATAGAAATCATTTACCCTGTTCATTTGAATCCCAATATTCAAGGACCTGTCAATCGAATATTGAAAGACGTCAAACACATCACTCTTTTGCCGCCTTTGGATTATCTTCCGATGGTACATCTTATGAAGTATGCCAGACTTATCCTCACAGATTCTGGCGGCCTGCAAGAGGAAGCCCCCTCTCTCGGCGTTCCGGTGCTTGTGCTGCGCGAAGTGACCGAACGCCCGGAGGGAATCGAAGCGGGGACGCTAAAACTTGTTGGAACAGAGACGGGCCATATCCTTCGTGAAGCGAAGCGGCTGTTGGACGATCCATCCGCATATGCGCAGATGGCAAAAGCCGCGAATCCATACGGCGATGGTCACGCGGCGGAACGAATCATTGAAGCATTACTTTGGACTGAACGGAAAACGACGGTTGAAGCTAAAGCATAAGGTGCATCACGCACATAGGTTGTAAGGCAAAAATAAACTTGAATATGAGATAATCAATTCAATGAGAGCAATTCGACGGCTCGTTGTGTCAATCATTGTTTTGTCAATCCTGCTGGCTTCATGGGGCCCAGCACAGGCGCAGTCGGCGGAAGTCCAGTATTTCCCGGAAACCGGCCACAATGTAAGAGGGGATTTTTTGCGATTCTATGAAAGCGTTAAAGATCCGAGGCTCGTCTTTGGCTATCCCATGACTGAACAGATGACATCAAAAGATGGCAGGACCGTTCAGTATTTTCAACGCGCGCGCTTTGAATTTCGCGCCGAACTGCCTGAGGGCCAGCGTGTGCAACTCACATCACTTGGGCAGAAATCCTACAAACCCGGCGGGCAGCTCAACATTGACAATTCATCGGGATGCCAGCTATTCGTCACGGGCCAGCGCGTATGCTTTGCATTTCTTGATTTTTACAGCGCCAACGGCGGTGCAACACAATTCGGAAATCCCATTTCTCCGTTCGAATTCCACGATCACCTCATTGTCCAGTATTTCGAAATGGCGCGTTTCGAATGGCGCGCCGACCGTCCCGAAGGTCAACGCGTTGTGATCACCGATCTGGGCCGTTTGTATTTCGATCAACTCGGCGAAGACCAGGCGCATCTCAAACCGGTCAAACCGCTGGATGCAACGATGAACGCCGTCCTGTCCATCACAGTGCGTGCATTTGTCATGAAGTCCGTGATGCCTTCAAGCGGCCGGCAAACCATATTCGTGATCGTCCAAAGCCAGACCCTGCAAGCGATAGCCGACGCAACAGGCAGGGCAACTGTCCACTGGCCGGATGGGCGCAGGGAGGAATATTTCTTCACGACGAACAATTCGGGCGTCGCGAATGTTTCGTTCAGTTTCAACGATCAAAAACCGGGAGAACTCGTGCCGATTGATATCGCGGTCACGTATCAGGGTCTCTTGGGGACGACGAGGACATCATTCAGAATCTGGTTTTAATCCTGGTCTGCAGGAAAAAGCTCCTGCGAGAACGGCAAGCCGCTTCACTCCAGAATATCTCTCCAATCAAAGACGGGGCCATCTTTGCAGGCCATCTTCCAACTGGATTTTAGAGTCACTGCACATACTCCACATTCTGCGACTCCGCCACACGGCATCAGGGTGCGGATGAGTACCTGCGCTTCTTTATAAGCCGACATTTGATTCAGTGCGCCCAGGCGTTTCCCCAACTCAGGCAGGTTTTCCCGCGCCACATCAAATGCCATGTAATCAGACCACTCGCAAACTTCAGACAATGTAGACAGGGGCTGCACTTCAACATCATAAGGCAAATGATCAGGAGCAGAATCACCGACTAAAACAATAGCCGCGTCCTGCCTCAGCCCCGATCGAATTAACCCACGCAAGCGCGCAGGCGTGTCATCGTATGCCACGAGCGCGACGCGTCGAGCGGATATCGGCAGCGTGAAACCGCGTCCAACCGGGCCGCGCAGGCGGATCTCCTGCCCTGGCTTCCACGAATCTGGCAGGGGCGGCGCGGCGATAAAACCCGAAGGCGTGGAATCCGTATAAAAGAGTGGAACCGGCAAAAGTGGATCGGATGCGTCGCCTGCCAACAGATATTGTCCCGGAGCCGGGATCAAATTCCCCAGGCAGGAAAGGCGCGCGCTGCGAAGTCCATCCTGAAGAATCAATTCGATTACCTGACCTTTGCCCGTTTGCATATCGCTATGCTATCATGGCGGTATAATTATTTCAACTTAGAATTGGAGGAACCATGAATATCGTTGATGTCATTCGCTCTGTGGCTGGTCTTGCATGGCTGGTTGCAATTGGCTTGGGTGTGCTTGCACTAGGCCGCGCAGGCCGCAACCAAAGCGCAAAAGGAATAGGTTCCACGGTGGTGATACTGCTTGTGGTAGCAGCAATACTCACTACGCTGGGAGCAGGTTTGGTCTTTGTGGAAGCCAGCGAACGCGGCGTAGTGAGGACGATCAGGGCGGGCGGCGTTCGCTCTGACCCGCTTGGACCTGGTCTGCATTGGATTGTCCCGGTCGTCGAGCAGGTGGTGACCTATTCAATTTCAAACCAGAGCTACACCATGTCTGCTGTAGCGCTGGAAGGACAGGTGCAAGGTGACGACTCGATCCGCGCCCGCACCAAGGACGGCCAGGAAGTCATCCTTGATGCTTCGGTCATTTATCAAATTGACCCGAACAAAGTCGTGCAACTTCACATCGTCTGGCAAAACCGTTATCAGGATGGGATCGTGCGACCTGAAGCGCGCGGCATCATCCGTGACGCGGTTTCGCAATATGGCGTGGAGGAGGTCGTCTCCAGCAAACGCGTTGAAATGGTGCAAATCATAACAGATGAACTGAGCACCACCCTCACTCAAAATAATTTAGTCCTGCTGGATTTCGTCCTGCGCGACATACACTTCAGCGAAGGCTATGCCGCGGCAGTGGAACAAAAGCAGATCGCCGAACAACTGGCACAACAGGCCGAGTTGACCGTTGAGCAAAAGAGACAGGAAGCCGAACAAGCCCGCCAGGTGGCGCAAGGTCAGGCGGATGCGGCAGTCATCGCTGCCAAAGGCGCGGCGGAGGCTCGTCTCATTCAAGCAGAAGCCGAAGCACAAGCCAACGCATTAGTTGCAGAGTCATTACGCGATCGCCCCGAACTTCTGCAATACCAATACATTCTGAAACTGGCGCCCGGAGTGCAAACGATCTTCGTTCCGACCGGCAATCAATTCATTTTGCCGTTGCCGAACACCACAGCGCCAGCTACTGCAATACCACCCACTACAACGCCATAAGAACGATTTATTGATGGGAATAAGACCAGCAACCACAAAGCCTGGTTGCTGGTCGCTTGATTTGGAAGTTCAAAGAAAAACATCCCGCAGGTTTCTTGTACTCACGATTATTGTGCGGTAAATATGCGGGAAGGTAATAATTCCAGGAGACTCATGCCGACTCCACAAACTGGACGCGAGATCAGGCTCACAACTCTCTCCACATGCGCGGGTTGAGCGTCCAAATTAAGCGCTGACGCGCTGGCGCAGGTACTGCGCCCTATCAAAGAAATCTTCGATGCCGCTTCATTCCCGGACCTTTTGGTGGGTTTGCGGGAACCTGACGACGCGGCCGTCTGGCGTTTGGATGAAGACCGCGCGCTCGTGGTGACCACGGATTTCTTTACACCCGTGGTGGATGATGCGTACGATTACGGCGCGATTGCCGCGGCAAACAGTCTCTCGGATGTGTATGCGATGGGAGGGCAACCCTTCCTGGCGTTGAATGTCGCCGGG
This sequence comes from Anaerolineales bacterium, assembly GCA_035291925.1. Classification (GTDB taxonomy): domain Bacteria; phylum Chloroflexota; class Anaerolineae; order Anaerolineales; family Villigracilaceae; genus Defluviilinea. The sequence continues at coordinate 3,768 of DATDRD010000537.1, read as the reverse complement.
CTGCCCGATGATTTGCCGGAGGAAATCTCGAGTGAAATCATGCGGGGCGGCGCGGAAAAAGCGCGCGAAGCCGGAGTTGTCATCGCAGGAGGACACACCGTCAAAGATAAAGAGCCGAAATATGGCTTGATCGCGATCGGTTTCGTTGACCCGCGCAAGATGCTGAGCAAAGGCGGATTGAAAGTTGGCGACGCACTCGTGCTGACAAAGCCGCTTGGCTTCGGTGTCACAACCACAGCTCTCAAACGCGAGCAGGCAGACGCACAGGATGTGATCGAAGCCGTAAACTGGATGAAACGCTTGAATCAAGCTGCCAGTCAACTGGCTGTGGAGTTTGGTTTGCGCGGTGCAACGGATATCACAGGGTACGGTCTATTGGGCCACGGGCTGGAGATGGCGGAAGCATCAGGCGTATCGTTGAAACTCGAATTCGCAAATATCCCCTTTATTTCCGGCGCGCGCAAATACGCTGAAAAGGGCGCTTTCGCGGGCGGCGCGTTTGACAACAAGAAGTATTTTGAATCCAAATTAAAATTTTCCGGGTCAATCGATGAGCCGGCTCAGATGTTATTGTTTGATCCGCAGACGAGCGGAGGCTTATTACTCGGAGTCCCGCGCGCGAAGCTGGATGCCTTCCTTGCGCGCGCCCGGGAAATGGATCAAGCTGTTTGGGTGATCGGAAGCGTCGAAACGGGAGCAGGCCTTGAAATCCGCTAAGAAGCGAATTATCCATAGTACAATATGGGGAATTTGGAAAAGTTTGTAGGATCATGTCAGAAGTCCCCATAGATAGTAATTCGCCAGTAAACGCATCATCTATCCATCGATATTCACCAGACGTCCCGCCGTGCATTGCTGAAACCCGGCGGCTATCAACGCGTAGAAATCCTTTGCCAGCCGTGTAGATATAGTCGATGAATATAGGCACAGAAATACTAATTATCCTGGTGGTTATCCTGATAAACGCCGTTTTCGTTCTGTCAGAAATGTCTGTCGCTTCATCGCGCAAAGCGCGCCTTCAACAACGCGCTAACGAAGGCGACAACCGTGCAATAACGGTCCTGGAATTATTACAGCATCCAAATCTCTTCCTTGCCACTGTCCAAATCGGCATAACGCTCGTGGGAGTATTCGTGGGCGCGGTTGGTGGAGCGACATTATCCGAACCATTGAGCAGACTTCTGGCGCGCATCCCATTGCTCACCGATTACGCGGATTCGCTTGCACTGGCGGTTGTAATAATCACAATTACATTTGTCTCAATCGTTCTAGGAGAATTGGTGCCGAAACGCATTGCTCTGCACAACCCTGAGCGGATTGCATCCGCACTGGCTGGCCCGATGATCGTTGTTTCAAAATTATTCGCGCCGTTTGTCTGGCTTCTTGGGCGAATAACGGATTTCGTTCTACGCGTATTAGGCATCAAGCCCGGGACAGAACCTCCTATAACTGAAGAAGAGATCCAACTGCTGATTGACCAGGGAATGCAGGCGGGGGTATTCGAAGAAGCCGAACACGATATGGTGGAGGGTGTGTTCAGCCTCGGCGATCAGCGCGTTTATTCATTGATGACCCCTCGCACAGATATCGTCTGGCTGGACATAGGCGATTCGGTGGAAGAAATCCGCGCCAAGATCTCGCAAAGCGAGTATTCGCGCTTCCCGGTTCGTCAGGGCACACTGGATATGATCCTGGGTATCGTCAAAGCACGGGATCTGCTTGTGCCAAGCCTCGGTGGAGAACAGATCAAGCTCAAGGATCTGCTCAGACCCGCCTTCTACATCCCTGAAACGATGTTCGCGTCCCGTGCACTTGAAATCTTCAAGGAAAAAGGCACAGAGATGCTTCTGATCATCGATGAATTTGGCGGCCTGCAGGGATTGCTGACCATCACCGACATCCTTGAAGAGATCGTCGGCCAGATCGAGATTGAAGAGCCGCAAGCCACCCAGCGTCAGGATGGATCGTGGTTGCTGGACGGCATGCTTGAGGTGGATGAGTTTAAGGAGATATTCAACCTGCAAATCCTCCCACACGAAGATGAGTATGAAACTTTGAGCGGATTCGTGATGGTATCTCTTGGGCGCGTCCCCCAGGCTACAGATCACTTCGAGTGGCAAGGCTTGAGGTTCGAGGTCATCGACATGGATGGCCGTCGGGTGGACAAGGTGCTCGTCACAACTTTGCCGCAGCGGCCAGTGACGGCAGAACCGCGTGGGAAATAGTAGAAATCGAACCATCATGCCCCGCAACTTCCTTCGCGCAGTAATCTTTGACCTGGGTGGAACGCTCATGTATGAACGCGGTTCCTGGCAATCCATTACCGCACATGCCGATGAAGCTCTCACCAAGTATTTGCGCAATCAGGGAATGGAACTCAATCTGTCAACTTTCCCGATAGAATTCCGTCGAAGACTCCACAAATATTTCACACAGCGTGACAAAGACCTGCTTGAAACGCCCTATTCCTTTGTCCTGCGTGATGTGCTTGCAGATAAAGGGTATGAGAATATACCGGATGGCATCGTGCGCGGCGCATTGGACCGTCTGTTTGCGATTACGCAGACCAATTGGATTTTGGAAGATGACACCCTCCCCACCCTGAAGAAATTGGAAGCGGACGGATACCGGCTTGGGTTGATCTCGAATGCCGGCGATGATCATGACGTGCAACAACTCGCCAAACGTTTTGGCATCTCCTCTCTTTTTGATTTCATCCTTACATCCGCTGCGTGCAGTTACCGAAAGCCGCATCCGCGCATTTTCGAAATGGCGCTCTCAAACTGGTATTTCCTCCCGACCGAAGCAGTCATGGTTGGTGATGACCTGGAGGCCGACATACGCGGCGCGAAAAACGCAGGCTTGTACGGGATCTGGATCAACCGTCGCGCCGGCGATAGAACCGACGACCAGCCTCAAATCCAGCCGGACGCCAGCCTGACCTCGTTATCTGAGCTTCCTGCTCTCCTAGATATTCTTCAAGTCCAATAAAGGGTATGAACCTCGGGGCAAGCCCCGAACCAAATCCGCCGCAAGCGGCGGGGCATTGGACCCGTTAAGGAAAAAAGCCCAAACCCTGCCTCACGGACCACAATCTGCATGACCCAAAATAAATCCCTACTTGCCTACGTCGCACTGGGCACAGGTGTCCTCGCGCTCAGCTTCTCCGCCATGTTCGTTCGCTGGGCAAACGCACCCGGGCCTGTCACCGCATTCTACCGTCTTTTCTTTTCTGTCTTTTTGTTGTTCCCTTTTTTCCTGCCGCGCGCAAAAAGCAACTCCTCCATCAAATCCTGGTCGGTATCATTCCCGCTACTGGCAGGTGTGTTCACAGCCTGTGACCTTGCATTATGGACATCATCACTATCTTATACGACCGCCGCCAATGCCACCCTGCTTGGCAATACAGCTCCATTGTGGGTTGCTTTGGGGACATGGTTGATCCTTCGGCAGCAGCTCAGCACAGCTTTTTGGCGCGGACTGGGGATCACATTGATGGGCGCCGCACTCATTATGGGAACAGACTTTATTCTGCATCCCCGGTTCGGCGTCGGAGATGTAATGGCCGTCTTCACCGGCTTCTTCTATGGCGGATATTTTCTCTTCACCGAAAGAAGCCGTATAGATTTTGATCCGGTAAGCCACATCTGGCTGGTTGGGGTCGGTGCAAGTATCACGCTATTTGCTATAAACGTGGCATTGCACTATCCCTTGAGCGGCTTCGACACACGGACATGGCTGGTCTTCCTCGCCACTGCTGTCGTTTCC
>DATDRD010000536.1:0-2717 GCA_035291925.1 Anaerolineales bacterium | reverse complement strand
CAGCAAACGCCAGGTCACCCGCCTCATTAAAATGCAGACCGAGAACATTCATGGGATTCACACCGCGCCCCTGAGCGTATCTTCCATAAGCAGTGTGCCCTTGCCCGAATGGCATGGCGATCACATCCGGGCGGATGGCCGGGTATAGATAAACGGACGCTTCCAGCTCCCCGGCTTCGCTCACGATCCTGACCACATCGTCATTATCAACGCCAAGTTCGTGTGCGGTTTCGGGATTAATCGCAACCCACGTATTCCACATAACTGTTGTGGTCGGGTCGGGCAATTCCTGCAGCCAGGGTTTGTTCGCACCGGCTTCGCCTAATGTCGGTGAAACAAATGGAATGAAGAAGAACTTACCTTCACCCGCAAATTCCGCAGCTTCAACCTGCAGGCTTTTGCCGAGCGCACTGGATGCGGAAGGAGCAGGCAGTTCAGTGTTATTCCTCCACCAACCGCCGTGTTGCTGGAAATATGCACTGAAGGAATTAATCTCGGGGGCAATAAAGGAGCCATCCAGTTGACCAACGAGATTTTTCAATTTGCTCTGAATGAATTCAACTTCATCGTTGAACGGCAAAGCCTCTGCAAGCTTGCCGCCAGCCAACTGTGCCGCGGCAATCAACACATCTGCTGTGGCACGCGTATCAAGAAACGGCGAGACAACAGGCTGGGCGCCCGAAAGCACGGACTGTGTTACACCAGTGGCAGCACGTTGATAGCCCCATGACTCGAGCCCGTGATGGTCGGGGAATACATAATCAGAGGCAAGAGCAGTTTCATCAGGGAAAGTGGCAAATGAAATGACCGTTCCCACATTCGCCAGCGCCTCAGAAAACCCAAGAGACTTGGGCAATTCAAAAACCGGGTTCACACCATGTACAAACAAAGTCTTGATCCCACCGCTCTTCATCTTCTCAATCAAATCAGCCATTTCCTGAGCGCTGGCAGGACGATGATACGCGTTCGCGTCTTCATTCGGTGAAAGTGGAGAAAGGAAGACACCGCCAGCCTTGCCAAAATTATCGGTCAGTGCGTTGAAAGCAAGCACAGCTTCTGCAGTCTGCAAGCCATTGCCCAGGCCCAATGCAGATCCGCCGGGAATCGCAATCGGGCTTGCTGCTTCCGAAACCAGTTGTGCGATATGTTCCAGGGTTTCCAATTTCACACCGGCCTCGGCGGCCACACTATCTAAATCGACGGTTGCAAATGCTCTGGGGATCGCGCCGCCTCCTTCCTCAGCCACGAGCCTGCCAATTGCAAGCGCGACCAGGCCCTCGGTCCCGGGCTGAACCGGAATCCACTCATCTGCTTTGGCCGCGGTTTGTGACATCCATGATTCAAATTGAATGAAGTAACCGCGTCGTTTGGGATTTCCACGGCGCATTTTTGCAAATGCGCCTGTGTAAGCGACGGGTGAAAGCCAGGTCTCAAGGAAGTTCGCGCCGAACGAAAGGACGACATCTGCATTGCCAATATCGAAGAACGGCAACGCGGCTTGACCGAAAAGATTCTCAGCCGCCTTGCTCAACGTGGCGCGTGATTCAAACATGCTCAGCGCACCAAATCGGATCGGAGCGGGCACACCCACAGAATTTGCAAGATCAGACACCAGGTCGAAGAGATGATCGGAAGCCATTCCCATGAGGAAGGCAACTCCAGCAGGATCCTTGAGCGCTTCTGCGACAACCTGAATGGCATCATCCCAACCCATATTGGGTGGCGCGTCTTGAAAACTGCCGTCGTACAGTCCCTCGCCGCGTGTATGTTTGAGAGGACCTCGAATACGATTTGGATTGTAGAGGCCTTGCAAAGTCGTCTGGCCTCGTGGACAGGTCTTGCCAAGATTGACAGGGTGCTTCGCATTGCCTTCCACCTTGATGGCGCGTCCCTGCATCGTGCGGACGACCAGCCCGCATCCTGCTGAACACTCGCGGCATGTCGTGGCGTAATAAGTGCTCAAGCCGTTGTAGGTGTACTCGGGCATTTTCATATACGGTTCGCGCTGGACGTAACGCGAAGCCGGACCACACCCGGTCAATACCGCTGTGGTCGCTGCACCTAGGCTGGCAAGTTTGAGAAAATCACGCCGGGAAACTTTTTCACTCATAGTCGGTTCCTTTTTACCCGGTTTAATAATGACACGTTCCACAGTCGGTGAGCTTGATGAGTTTCTCTTCATCCTCGCCAGCCTTTTGTTTGTGACAGTTGATGCACCAGCCCATGTTTAATACCTGGGGGTTTTCATATATCTCCATCTTGCTCAAATCACCGTGACAGTCCTCACAGTTCAAGCCAGCCGCAATATGTGGGCGGTGATTGTAATGCACGAAGTCCGGCACCTGGGCTACAGGCACCCACTTAATTGGTTTGTTATTCTGAACATAATCGACCAGTACAGCCAGTTTCTCACTCGTTTGAGTCTTGGCAATCTGTTGATGACATCCCCAACATTTTGTTTGCGTAGGCAAGCCAGGGGACGGTCCGCGCAAGGCACCCGGATGGCAATATAAACATTGAACACCTAGCCCAACATGCAACTTGTGCGTAAACTCAATGGGCTGTGGAGGTGATTGCTGAGTCTGATAAAGCCCGAACGCGGCAAGACTAAAAAAAGACAGCGCCGCGATCAGCACGGCAATCCGCCCCATTGGCTGGTTCAGCCATTCAAAGATATTCCTGATCATGCATGCTCCTGTGACAAGATTTGTTCGTAA
>DATDRD010000535.1:0-3596 GCA_035291925.1 Anaerolineales bacterium | reverse complement strand
TTATCTCTACTATTGGTACTCAGATTGCCATTGCCATAGCAAAGTCAAGGCTATATAGTGACTTGTCCAAAAAGATTCGTTACGAGACAGTCGTGAGTTCCGTAACTCGCAGTGTCCATCAGTCAATAAACTTACAGGAGGTTCTGGAAAACGCCGTTGAATCCATGAGCAAGAATATAGATAAGGTGGACAATATTGCAATTTACCTGGTCGAAGGGGAAAAAGTGGATTCTACCCCCTTCGACCAGGCTCAGGGCTCGCCACAGGCAGTTATGAAGTCTACAAGAGGCTCTCCCGATTGGTTTATTGAGCGGGCGGGAAGAATTCCCTATCCAAAAGGCTTTACTTGGAAGACGATAATGGAGGGAAAGCCCAGGTATTGTTCAGATACGGATAATGATGAATTTCTAGGTCCTGCTGGAAGGGAGTTAGGAATAATGAGCTATCTATCCATGCCTATTCATTTTGAAAGCAAAACAATAGGTGCCATAAACATAAATTCTTTTCGGAAGAATGCCTTTGATGAAGAAGAATTAAGGCTACTAGAAGTTGTTACACAGCAAATCGAGATAGCGATAAATAATGCAAAGCAGGCGGAGACGTTGCTCGAGTCCTCACGAAAACTCAACACCACGATCAACAACCTGTCCGGCTTTGTCTATCGCTGCGGCAACGACCTGGACTGGCCGACCGAATTCGTGAGTCATGGCATCTTCGACCTGCTGGGCTATCCCGCTGAGGAATTCATGAGTGGGCAACGGTCGTTTGCCTCCTATATCATACCAGCCGACCGGAACCGCGTCTGGGCGGAAGTGCAAGCAGCGGTCGAGGCCCGGTGTCCTTACATGCTGGAATACCGTGTTCAGACCGCGACCGGACAGGAGCGGTGGCTATGGGAGAAAGGCTCTGGTGTCTTCGACGGGAGCGTACTCGTGGCGCTGGAGGGATTCGTCAGCGACATCACCGACCGCAAACGGGCGGAACAGGCGCTGCAGGTTAGCGAGGAGAAACTGCAACTGGCGATCACAGGAGCCGGCATGGGAACCTGGCATTGGGACATTGCCAACGATGAACTGATGTGGTCAGACAGGTGTAAGGCGATATTTGGCATTCCACTGGATACGCCCCTGAGTTACGAACGCTTCTTGGATGCACTGCACCCTGAGGACCGCGAAAGGGCGAATCAGGCGGTGATGGACGCGCTGAATAACCGAACGGAGTATGACATCGAGTATCGTACCGTTTGGCGCGATGGCAGTATCCACTGGGTTACAGCGAAGGGGCGAGGGTACTACGACGGTTCAGGCAATGCCGTCCGGATGGAGGGTATAGCGTTGGACATCACCAACCGCAAGCTGATTGAGCAAGAAAGAGAATCTCTGTTGCATCGCAATACATCATTGGTGAAAGCCTTGGGAGAAATTGTGTATGATTGGATTGTTCCGACTGATGAACTTTTCTGGGGTGGGGAATTTACAAACGTTTTGGGATACAGTGAAGAGGAAATGGGTAAGGACACGAAGAGTTGGACGGATAGGGTTCACCCCGAGGACTTAGGGCGTGTATTGAACGAGGTTGAGAATGCCGTCAAGCAGCAACGTCTTTACGATTTGGAATATCGCTTCAGGAACCGTGACGGCAGTTACCGTTGGATGCATGATCGGGGGGTGCCACATTGCGACGCTGAAGGAAAGTTACAGCGCATTATTGGAGTTTTCCGCGACATCACCGAGCGCAAACAGGCGGAGAAGGCATTGCGGGAGAAAGAGAATCTCCTGTCTGAATCCCAACGCATCGCCCATATTGGCGGTTGGTCCTGGGATCTGACAGGCCCGATCATTTGGACGGACGAGACGTATCGCATCTATGGTGTATCACCAGAGACGTTCACCCCGACTGTCGAGTCGCTTGTCAATCTGGTTCATCCTGAGGACCGGCCGGCGATGCAGCAATGGATTGAGGCCTGTGCAGCGGGAGAAAAGCCCAGGGAATTGCAGTTTCGTGCGATACCGCCGGATGGCTCTGTCCGCTTCCTCAGCGGTCACGGTGAATTGATGTATGACGCTGAGAACAAGCCAGCTTGCATGTCCGGCACGGTGCAGGACATCACCGATCGCAAGCGCGCCGAGGAGGCGATGCGCGAGAGCGAGGCGCGTTACATACGCGCGGTGAACGGCGCCAACGACGGCATTTGGGAGTGGACCCCGGCGACCGGCGAAGATTACCTGTCGCCGCGCTGGAAGCAATGGCTCGGTTATCAGGACCATGAGCTTCCCAATGTTCAGGAAAGTTTTTTCAACCAAATCCATCCGGATGACCAGTCGCGGGTCTCGGAGGCGGTTCGCGCACATCTCGAGGAGCGCAAGCCTTACGAGATCGAGCTGCGTATGCGGTGCAAGAGTGGCGAGTATCGATGGTTTTACGCGCGCGGCCAGGCCACGTGGGATGAACAGGGGCAGCCGCTGCGCATGGCCGGGTCCATTACCGACATCACCGAGCGCAAGCAGGCAGAGCAACGCCTCGAACAGAACCGCGCGCTGCTGCTCGCCTTCGTCGAGCAGGCGCCCGCAGCGGTTGCCATGCTTGACACCAACTTGCGGTACGTGGCGGCCAGCCGGCGCTGGGTAGAAGACTACAACCTCGGTGGTCGAAAACTGATCGGGCAACGCCACTACGACATATTCCCGGAAATCTGGCACAGGAAAGACTGGCAGGATGTCCATCAGCGGTGTCTGGCTGGCGCGGTCGAGCGCCGGGAAGAGGACCCCTTTGTCCGTGAAGACGGCACCACCAACTGGCTGCGCTGGGAAGTGCGGCCCTGGCACGATGAAGACGAACGGATCGGCGGGATCATGATATTCTCGGAGGACATCACCGAGCGCAAGCGGACCGAGGCGGCGCTGCGGGAATCTGAGGAGAAGTTCCGCATTCTTGCCGAAACGAGCGTGGCGGCAATCTTTGTTTTCCATGGCGAACAGTTACGGTATGCCAATCCAGCAGCCACGACGATCAGCGGTTACGCGAATGACGAGTTATTGAACCTGAGGTTCTGGGACATTATCCATCCGGAGTTTCGGGAGCTTGTCCGGCAGCGGGGTCTTGCCCGTCAACGCGACGAGATGATTCCGACGCGCTACGAAGTGAAAATTCTTACCAAGGAGGGCGACGAACGCTGGGTTGATTTTGGTGGCGGCCTCATGATGTTTGAAGGCAAACCGGCCGCCATTGGCGTCGCCTTCGACATCACCGATCGCAAACTGGCGGAGGAGGCACTGCATAAGGCATACGATGAGTTAGAAATCAAAGTGGCAGAACGAACTAATGAATTGATGGAAGCTAACATCAAGCTTAAAGAAGTAGACCGTCTCAAATCAGAATTCCTTGCCACCATGAGCCATGAGCTAAGAACTCCACTCAATTCCATCATAGGCTTTACGGGCATCTTACTGCAAGGACTCAGTGGGGAGATTAACGAGGAGCAGAGAAAGCAACTATCCATGGTTTATGGCTCTGCGAAGCATCTTTTGAACTTGATAAATGACATTCTGGACCTTTCTAGGATTGAATCCGGCAAAGTGGAAGTTTCGATGCAAAGG
>DATDRD010000534.1:0-2765 GCA_035291925.1 Anaerolineales bacterium | reverse complement strand
TTGATGTGCGGCTTGTCCTACCGTTACACCCGGTGATCCGTCCGGATTCGCTCAGGCCGGTGGGAATCTATTCGATACAGCGCGGCAACTCTGAGGTCCAGGTGGAGGCGTTTGAGGGTGTGCTGGATGGCATGCCTGTTTATTTCATCAGTGGCGAGCCGATCAGCGCGAGCGGCTCCGTCTATTCGTCAAACAACAAACTCGACGCGGAGAAATATGCATTCTTCTCGCTTGCCGCGCTCGAACTGCCGCGTCAAATTAACTGGACTCCAAACATCATTCACGCGAACGACTGGCATACCGCGCTTGCAGCGTATGGCAATCTTGTGAAGCGCTGGGACGAAAAAACGCGGCGTGTATTCTCCGTAGTGACCATTCATAATCTGCCTTTTATGGGACCCGATGTCCGGGAAACACTTGAGGCTTATGGTTTGCCTCTTGCGAATACCGACCTGCCTGCCTGGGCGCGCCTCATGCCAATGCCGCTTGGCTTGTGGGCGTCGGACGCGATCGTGGCTGTATCGCCAACGTATGCCGAAGAAATCCTGCACGAGGAATTCGGATGCGGCTTGCAGGACTTCTTCAGGAATCGAAGCGATAGCCTGCGCGGAATATTGAACGGGCTTGACACCGTTTCATTCAACCCTGAAACCGATCCCGCGCTCGCCGCGAATTTCAATGCTGACAGCCTTTCCGTCCGCCCGCGTACCAAAGCCGCGTTGCAGGAACGAGTCGGTTTGCCCATTATCCCTGATATTCCCTTGCTTGGCATGGTCTCACGAATGGACCCGCAAAAGGGAGTGGATATTGCGCTCAAAGGCTTGAGGATGCTGGACAAACAGAACTGGCAATTCGTGCTGCTGGGTGCAGGTGACGCGAGGCTTGAATCGATGGCCAGGAGATTACAGGAGGTTATGCCTGAGCGCGTCCGTGTGGAGACGCGTTACGATGCGAAGCTGGCACGCCAAATCTATGGCGGCGCGGACATTTTCCTGATGCCTTCGCGCTACGAACCCTGCGGGACCTCTCAGATGATTGCGATGCGCTACGGCTGTGTACCGCTTGTGCGCGCGGTTGGCGGGCTGCATGATACTGTCACAGACAGCGAAACCGGTTTTGTCTTCGTGCATACAAAAGTGAAATCCTTCAACGATGCGCTGCGCCGTGCCTTGAAATTGCTTCCGTATCATTCGCGCTGGGCAAATTTACAAAAAGCAGGCATGGCGCTGGATTTCTCCTGGCCAAAATCCGCGAATAAATATTACGAATTGTATAAGAATCTGGCAGGCGAAACTCCGCCTTCCATTCGTAACACGAATAATTTTGCACTTCGTGAAGGGTGAGGGTAGTCCATGAAAACACGTGCAGTCATTCTTGCAGGTGGTGAAGGTTCGCGGCTGGGCGCGCTTACCGCAAAACGGACGAAGCCCGCTGTGCCCTTTGCTGGCAAATACCGCATTATAGATTTTGCGCTGTCCAATTGTGTCAACTCGGGCATCCTCGATCTGATGGTTCTGGCGCAATACCGTCCGCAGTCCCTGATCGAACACATCGGCGCCGGCGCGCCCTGGGATCTGAACCGCGACTTTACCGGGGGTATCAAGATCCTTACACCTTATAAGGCTCGCAACAGTTCGGACTGGTATGCAGGCACAGCAGATGCTGTTCAGCAGAATTTTGGTTTTATAAAACAGGGTGAGCCCGATTTTGTGCTTATCCTATCCGGCGATCATATTTACACCATGGATTATGACGCCATGATCTCGTTCCATATCGATCACCAGGCGGACCTCACAGTTGGAACAATTCGCGTTCCAAAAGAGGAAGCCTCGCGCTTTGGGATCCTGTCTGTGAATGACCAATATGAGATCACATCATTTGTCGAAAAACCAGCGAATCCGCAGTCAAATCTTGTGAACATGGGCGTGTATCTTTTCAACCGGGAACTGCTCGATCGCGTGTTATGGGAAGATCGACAACGAAAAAAATCGACACATGATTTTGGCAAGGATATTATTCCATACCTTGTCAAATCCAAGGCACGCGTGTTTGCTTTTCCTTATAGCGGCTACTGGATGGACGTTGGTACCGCGATATCCTATTGGCAGGCACACATGGATTTGTTGTCTCCCTCGCCGCAGTTAAAACTTTACGACCGTAGCTGGGTGGTGCATACCCGCACCGAAGAGCGGCCGCCAGCTCGCATCCCCGCGAACGCGCATGTCTATGCCAGCATGATCTCAGACGGATGTTTTGTTGAGTTAGGAGCACGCGTTGAAAGTTGTGTTCTTTCGCCGGGTGTAATCATCAAACCCGGCGCCGTCGTGCGTGAATCAATCCTTCTGACCGATTGTGTTGTCGAAAGCGGGGCAGTTGTGGAACGTGCCATCCTTGATAAACACGTTCACATTGGAGAGAACGCCCGTGTGGGCGGCGGAATCGCTGCTTCCGAGATAAAACTTGCAGTGCCCGGGAAAAATTCGGACCTGCCTGCGGGATACACCGTGGAACCCGATGCTGAAATCAGCACCGATGTCATTGCATCTGATTATGATGATTCGGTCATTCGTGCAGGTCAGTTTATTCGTACGCGGAGAAGACCGAATGAAATTTAAACGTTCAGGCGGCATCCTGCTCCATCCAACCAGCCTGCCCGGGCCTTACGGTATCGGCGATCTCGGGCCGCAAGCCTATCATTTTGTTGACTGGCTCGCATCCACCGGGTGCAAACTCTGGCAGGTGCTTCCGCTTGGCCCGACCGGTTA
>DATDRD010000533.1:0-2857 GCA_035291925.1 Anaerolineales bacterium | reverse complement strand
GATGTTGAACGAGTCCATTGAAATCTTCATCGAAGTGATCCTGCCTCCGCCCACGCTCATCGCAGTCGGTGGAGTCCATATCACGATTGCGTTGATGGCGTTGGCCAAAACACTTGGTTATCGTACTGTTGTCATTGATCCGCGCAGTGCATTTGGCAGTGAAGCAAGATTCCCGCATGTGGATCAACTCATTCAATTATGGCCCGATGAAGCGTTTCAACAAATTCCACCGAACCGATCCACAGCCATCGCCATGCTCACGCATGATCCCAAGTTGGACGATCCTGCATTGAAAATCGCATTACCAAGTTCCGCGTTTTATGTGGGCGCGTTGGGAAGCAAAACCACGCAAGCCAAACGCCGCCAGCGCCTTCTTGACGACGGACTCACCGAGGCGCAACTGAATCGCCTGCACGGTCCGATTGGATTGGAGATCGGTGCAGGGACGCCCGAAGAGATCGCCATGTCCATCATGGCTGAAATTGTGTCGGCGCGGAACAATGATCCGCTTCATGAAAAAGTAAGTTAGACCAGTTATCCGAAAGGAGCAATTCTCAATATGAACATGTCACGGCGAGGAACGAAGCAGTCTCCTTGCCGAAATAGGGAGATTGCTTCGGAAAGGGCGCCCTCGCAACGACATGCTTCGTGTGAAAATTGCTGACCCAAAAGGAGGTGCCTTTTCAAATTTATTGTTATGTCGGATCAATTCCAATTTTACCCAGGAGACAAATATGATCCCACCTACTTTTGAGTACGTTGCACCAAAAACGCTTTCCGAAGCAGTCGCGGCGCTCGGAGGGTATGAAAATGCCAAAGTCCTCGCAGGCGGACAAAGCCAGATCCCGCTGATGCGCTTCAGGCTTGCATCACCCGCCATGCTCGTGGATATCAACCGCGTCGAAGGCTTGTCCTATATCAAGGAAGATAAAGGCTGGCTCAAGATCGGCTCGATGACTCGCCAGTCCACTGTTGACCATTCGACTCTCGTCCGTGAAAAATACCCGCTCCTCGCTGACACTGTCAGTGTTCTGTCCGATCCAATTGTCCGCAATAGGGGAACGGTCGGCGGCAATATCGCAAATGGCGATCCTGGCAACGATTACCCTGCCACGATGCTGGCTTATGGGGCAGAGGTCGTCGCTATGGGACCGAAGGGCGAGCGCGTCATTCCCATCACATCCTTCTTCATCGGACTCTACGAATCGGCCCTCGCCTCAAACGAAATCCTGACCGAAGTGCGGATTCCAACTCCCAAGCCTCACAGTGGCGGCGCATATCTTAAACTGGAGCGTAAAGTCGGTGACTTCGCGACAGCCGCCGTCGCCGCGCAAGTTGAGTTGGATGCAAAAGGCAAATTCAAGTCTGTTGGTCTTGGCTTGACGAATGTCGGCCTCACCGCCATCAAAGCCACTGCCGCCGAGGATTTCTTGAAAGGCAAAGACTCTTCGGATGACAATATCCGACAAGCCGGCCAACTCGCCGCCGATGCATCCGAGCCTATCGCGGATGTGCGCGGTTCGGAAGAGTACAAACGCTCACTGGTTAAAACCTATACAGTACGGGCGCTCCGCATCGCTGTCGAACGCGCGAAAGGAAGCTGATATGAGCACACATCATATTCAAGTAACGATTAATGGGAAGGTCCATGAAGCCGATGTCGAATCCAGGTTGCTTCTCGTTCATCTCTTCCGCGAGAATCTGAACATGACTGGCACGCACATCGGGTGTGATACCACCTCGTGCGGGGCATGTACCGTTATCCTCGATGGCAAACCTGTCAAATCTTGCACAGTTTTTGCCGTTCAAGCAGACGGATCTGAGATACGCACAGTTGAAGGTCTTGCGCAGGATGGAAAACTAAGCGCGATTCAGGAAGGCTTTCACGAAAAGCACGGATTACAGTGCGGCTTTTGCACGCCCGGCATGATGATGACTACATCCGCGTTGTTGGAGCAGAACCCGCACCCGACCGAAGATGAAATCCGCCATGCGATTTCAGGCAACCTTTGCCGATGCACCGGATACATGAACATCGTCAAGGCAGTCCAATATGCCGCCGATAAAATGGCAGAAAAAGTAGAGGTATGACATGACTGAAATACATGGTTTGGGTTCCTCCAGAAAACGCGTGGAAGATGCCCGCTTCATCCGTGGGCAAGGCAACTACATTGACGATTTCAAACTGCCCGGCATGTTGCATTTGGATATCGTCCGCAGTCCATATGCCCATGCGAAAATAAAAAAAATACACACCGAAAAAGCGCTGGCAACCCCCGGCGTACTGGCAGTGATTGATGGACCCACCCTCCAAAAATACAACGTCCATAACATGCCAACATTGATGAGCGATACACAAATGGTCCTGCCGCTTGACACGGTCAAGTATCAATATCAGGAAGTGGCTGGCGTCCTCGCAACCGATCGCTACACTGCCGCGGATGGAGTCGCCGCTGTCGAAGTAGATTACGAACCGCTTCCCGTTGTTGTCGATCCTTTCAAAGCCCTGCTACCTGGGGCGCAGAAAGTCCGCGATGATAAAGACAGCAACCACATCTGGCATTGGGAATGGGGCGATAAAGAGAAAACGGACAAAGACTTTGAAAATGCCGAAGTAACCGTCAAGGAAAATATCTACATCCCGCGCATCCATGTTTCCTCCATCGAAACTTGTGGTTGCGTCGCAAAGTGGGATGCCACCAACGGGCACCTCACGTTATGGATGACCACGCAAGCCCCGCACGCCATTCGCACCGTTGTCGCGCTCATCACCGGGCATCTCGGATTATCGGAGGAGAAAATCCGAGTAATCTCGCCGGATATCGGCGGCGGCTTTGGCGGCAAAGTTCCAGCATAT
>DATDRD010000532.1:0-1515 GCA_035291925.1 Anaerolineales bacterium | reverse complement strand
TTGAGATTTTCGGGGTCAGGTGTTTCATAGATATGATACTCCGAGCGCTTCGGACCTTCCAGGTCAGGGCGCGAGTAATAGATGAGCTGTGCGTGGTCTGCCGCAAGGACGCGTAATTTCATCCGTCCTTTTTCGGTTTTGAAAAATATATCTTCCTGCGGAATGACTTCAACCGGGGTATCGCTCAATGCTTCAGCACGGAGGCGGATCTCTTCGAAGTCTCTTGCGCGGGCTTTGATCTCAATGTTTGATGGCATCTGCAAAAATGATTGGTGATGGTTCAGGTCGAGTGCGGAAATGTCTTTACGGGCCAGGGAGCAAAATGGATCGCACCCTGCCCTGCCTGTTGCGCCAGCTGTTCAAAGACCTGACTCGTGTGTCCATCCAGAGGCAGATATTGAATAAGGAACAGCTCTCCAAAGGATGTGATCGAAACGGTCGATGAAGAAATATACTCTATCTCACCGAATTCAGCGTGGTGGTAGGAAAAATAATCCATATTTGCTGCGTTGTCCTGCTCAACGGACGATACCATCTTCCAATAGCGATCAAAGAGTGGATATTCAATCGGATTCCGAAATATCTTCATCAAGTACTTGAAATAAGGTTTTGCGCGATAGCGCAGGCTATTTTCCCGAAACGCGCTCATGGAGTTCAAGGCATAATTCTCCCAATTATCCACAACATGACTCCGCGCCATCAAATCCTTCCCAAAATTAAACCGGGTAGTATTGTACCCACCTGGAACGCGATCAGCATTCTCCAACAGGGCAGGTGGGATCTTAAAAAACAACCATATGATCTTATTGGCCGCAATTACGTCGCCGTAAACATCGCACAGGAAAGCCGGGAGCCGCACCTGCCCCGCTAATTCGATCATTTTATCAAGGATCCTTCTGACATTGGACACATCGGTCGCCATCGCCGCCGAGGGCTGGCGGACCATTTGCTTTTGCTCCAGTCCACTGACAGCCAGGAAAAACTCGCGCCGCTCCAACGTAGTTAGTTGGAGCGCATTCGCGAGCTGGAACAACAGTTCAGGCTCAAAATACTTCTTGACCCCGCGCTCCATTTGGCTGACAACAGCCTCATCTACCTGAGCATATTCAGCGAGCTGAAACTGCGTCCAACCCATGTCCTGTCGCAAAGTTGACAAAAGTCGTCCAAATTCTTTACGTTTCATACTACTGAACGTTATACCATTAACTCAAAGAAATCTTTGAGTCAATACCAAAAATGATTGCTGGACTTATATTCTAAAAGCTTGGATAATTCATGTATAGTTCGTGTAAGAAAGCACTATTTCTTCGCGATTTGAACCTGAACAGGGGCACGATCTGGAGGTTCAAACTGGGGGATCGGCACAAGGGGGAACGGGCAATCATTGAGGAACTCCAGGTAACCTGGGGTTTCTTTTTTTGGCTCATACTGTCAGTCTGGCATGCCGCTTACATAATCAATAGTCTTGTGCCCCAAGAATCCGGTGATCAAATGATATAACGCGTAAAGTTCAAG
>DATDRD010000531.1:0-3297 GCA_035291925.1 Anaerolineales bacterium | reverse complement strand
GGTGCATCGATGATCCACAGCGGCATCAAAACCGCAAACAGTGACCAGAAAGTGACACGGAAATATCTGGAACTGCACCTGAGCATCGGCATCGATTCGCTCAAGGAGCTGATCAATAAAGGAGAGACGGTCAAACATTTGCGGTTCTAGAATCCATGTTCCCCGTTGTAATAATCGACTCCCACAAGTGCAGGAGATTAATACTCAAGCCGTCATGGATCTTTTCTGATATTGCTTCAACACTTCCCAACCTGCCAGCCTGCGGTTGGATTCGTCATAGACACGCCATTTCAGGCATTTTAAACTGGAAAGCAAGGTCAGTGGCTTGACATGAAAAAAAGGATTCTCTTTATGAGCCTTTGGCAGGTTGTAGTTGGGAATCTTCGAGCCGAGATGATGGATGTGATGGAAGCCAATATTCCCGGTAAACCACTGCAACAGCGCGGGAAGTTTGTAGAATGAACTGCCCAGCAGGCTGGCCTTGAAATAATCCCACTGGTTGTGACGTTCCCAGTACACACCTTCGAAGTTATGCTGGACGTAAAACAGCCACACTCCCACGCTTGTCCCAAAGAACAAAACCAGTAGTTGCACGGTCAGGTAGTTCCGCCACCCGAAGACCAGGCCCATAACCGTTACGGTCACAGCGAGTACCAGGTTCGTCCACCACACACTGGCGATTTCGCGCTTCCCTCTTGCAGGCGGAATCCGCTCGCCGACCACGAATACAATCAATGGACCAATCAGCAGCATGGCGAATGGGTTGCGCATGACGCGGTAACCGAACTTTTTCCACCAGGGTGCCTCAAGATATTCCTGAACAGTCATGGTATACACGTCGCCTACGCCGCGGCGGTCGAGGTCACCGGAGGTGGCATGATGGATGGCATGTTGATGTTTCCAGCGGTAATAAGGCGTGAAAGCCAGGATTCCGGTCACGATTCCCAACAGGTCATTGGCGCGCTGCGACTCGAAGAACGAACCATGTCCGCAATCGTGGAAGATGATGAATGCCCGCACCATGAATCCCGCTGTGAGAATCGAGAGGGGCAGTGTCAGCCAGAGTGAAATCTCCACACCGCGCATCGAGATGTAGAACAGCGCAAAATAAGGGATAAGGGTGTTGATGGTTTGCCAGAGGCTCTTGCGCAGGTCAGGCCGGGCGTACGCGGCAACGATCTTCTGCCAGGAGGCTTTCCCCTCAAGGTTTGTTGTTAAATCCATCGTAACTCCTTTCAGTTTTATTGTACAACGATTCGCACGCGACTAAAATAGAAGTAAAACCATTGTGGTCAAGATGTTTTCAATGAAGTTCAGAAGGATGAGATGGAGAATCGTCCGCGTTTGCGAGGGTGAGGTATTTCTGCGCCTGGTTTGTCGGATAATAAAGAACTCCGAGGCAAAGTGTCGGAGTCTTGCTTTAGCCTAACGATCACAAAAGGGCAGAACTGGTAAATGTTACCTGCGAAGAAAAAAGGAAACTGCAGCAGGAAGAGAAAAGATGACAGAGATAAGTAAAAAGGCATGATTTATAGTTGTGTCATACACACTCATACCTGCTGCGCCTGTCGTGATGGGATAGCCAGATAACATGATGAAACCGAAATTCTTCCATGTCCCTCTTTGAAAGCCAAAAAAACGCCGGACACCAGAGCTATAATCCCAATAAGCGTAAAGTAATACAGTGGGTAATCGGAATTATTGATGGCGATTCGCTCAACATTGATTCCATCCAGCAACAAAAAAATAGCCAAAGTGATAAATCCGAAGTTCCTCGGTAGTTCTTTTATCAGGATAAAAGAGACGCCAGCTAAAATACTTGCGATTCCATAGAGAATCGAAGTGGCATCTTTTAGTGAACCAGTTTCATCGAACACAAAAATCAAACTAAATAAGCCAGCCAGCACCAAATATATTGAAAACAGCACTAAAAGGATGTTATGACGTGCCCCAGTCTCTATAAATTCGATTATAGAATTGGTATGTGAATGATCAACAGGTATGTCTACTTTTTCAACATAATACGACGAGTGCATACTTGTTGTCAATTATGAATTTCCCGGGAAATGTATCTTGTCATCTGGTGCTTTATTTTCGCGGTAGCGTGGTCAATCCGAAAGGGTAGGGCGGGTGTGGATCCATCCACTCCTTCGGGACACCTCCATCAAATTCCTGAGGAATTTAAGGGAGGGCTGGGTGGTTG
Source organism: Anaerolineales bacterium (assembly GCA_035291925.1). Lineage (GTDB taxonomy): Bacteria > Chloroflexota > Anaerolineae > Anaerolineales > Villigracilaceae > Defluviilinea. The sequence continues at coordinate 1,094 of DATDRD010000531.1, read as the reverse complement.
TCGAAGGCGATGAAAAAACTCCGAGATGCTTCGTAAAAGTCTCGGAGTTTTCGTTTTTCGCTTATGCTGTTGCGCGGGGTCGCGAGACGATTTTCGGATGCTTCAGTCGCGAACGTACTGGGGCAAGTTCACCCACATCTACAAAAACTACTTTGCCTGTTTCCTTGGGAACACTTTTGAGCATGAAACCGTTATAACCCGTGTCGTGACTGTCCAGAAGGATTACTTCCGCCTCAGGTGGGAATTTCTCCGCAAAGTCGGGATGAATCAACAAATAACGGTTGAACTCTAGAAAGAGCTCATTAAATTTTGCGCGGTAGAACTCGTTCATCTTCTCAACTCCTTTTCAAACTGCTGCCGATAAGTAAGCCAATTCTCCATGATGTCGCGCTGTCCAATTGTAAGAACTTCTGCCACAGTGTAAATGCTAAACCATTCTTTTGTCTCAGAACCGTCTACATGGATAAGATCCCGATGTGGTTGTTCGTGGGCGGTATCGTAGCGAACAATGGGATACCATTCTCCATCAATCCAGGCTTCGAACTGGATGCGAAATTCAACAATCTGATTTCCTTCCCAGACGTGGTAATGGCGATAGCGGTTTTGACGTTTGTCAGGGTCAAGATAAATCAGGAATTCTCGCTCACCCATGGAATGATTATACAACAAGACTTGCCACGGCATAACAGCGTAATTTGTAAATAAAAGGCGATCTTTCGGATGGCTCCTTTCATTTTGCACAGTCAAATTTCTGTAATTCAAATGTACTACTTGCCGCCTGTATCGCTCGTTATATACACAGGATGAACGCAGAGAAATTCAGTCGATATGAGATCAGGGAGAAATTGGGCCAGGGGGGAATGGCCACAGTCTATCGCGCTCACGATCCGTTGTTCGAACGGGAAGTCGCGCTCAAAATCCTTAAGCAGGAACTCCTCAACAATCTCCAGGTACGCGAGCGCTTCGAGCGCGAGACAAAGATCATTGCAAAGCTCGAACATGCGGCCATTGTCCCGGTGTACGATGTCGGCCGTGACAACGACCAGTTGTTTTTTGTAATGCGCTATATGGCAGGCGGCTCGCTCTCTGAACGC
>DATDRD010000530.1:0-3516 GCA_035291925.1 Anaerolineales bacterium | reverse complement strand
CGCGGCAACTTCCCGTTGTTGCGAACATATTCAGGCACCGATGATTTTATTCGACTGGCTGAGATGTATGTCGATACGATCAACATCGCGTGGTGCGCCATCCCGCTGTTCTGGTTCAATCAAATGGATGGGCGCGGGCCGTGGGATCTGGAAGGTTCGATCCGCGAACATCAAAGTGTGATGAAGTGGTATGGCGAACATAACATCCCTGTTGAGTTGAATGAGCCGCATCACTGGGGCATGCGCGATGCGCCCGATGTTGTGTTCGTGGTCTCGGCTTATCTTTCGGCATATAACGCACGCGCCTTTGGCGTGAAGGATTACATCGCACAACTTATGTTCAACAGCCCGCCCGGGCTTTCGGACGCGATGGATCTTGCAAAGATGCTGGCTGTGATGGATATGATTTCACCCCTCGCCCGTTCTGGGAGAGGGGACGGGGGTGAGGGCTTCAATATTTGGAAACAAACTCGCACGGGCTTGCTAAGTCATCCGCTGGATCCTGATTTGGCGCGCGGTCATCTCTCTGCAAGCATTTATTTGCAAATGGCGATGAAGCCCCACATCATTCACATCGTTGGTCATACTGAGGCGCATCACGCCGCGACAGCGGATGACATCATCGAGGCGGGCAAGATCGCACGGCGTGCCATCGAGAACGCGGTGCGCGGCGCACCGGATATGACTGCTGATCCCGCGATCATCAAGCGGAGGAAACGACTGGTGAAAGAAGCGACTCTTTTACTGGAAGCAATCTCGGCTCTCGCGGGACCCGAAGTTGATGACCCGTTCACTGACGCGGCGACTCTGACACGAGCGGTTACGTCCGGTCTGATGGACGCGCTACAACTTCGTAATAACAAATTCGGGCGCGGAGAGATTCGCACAAGCATCGTCAAAGGCGCGTGCGTGACGGTTGATTCCAAAGGACGGCCTCTTTCGGAGATAAAGCGCTTGCAGTCAATGATGACAAAAACGCCATCTTAAGGAAGGTGCTCATGATCGCGTGGACAAATCTGGCGATTTTGATCTTCTCATCCATGCTCTTTCTGTATTACTACGTGCTTAGCGTCAGCCCTGCCGCGTTGGAGAAGATTATTGGAGCCCGGGCATATCGCAAATGCGGAGGATATCGCGTCGTCGCGATGGTCTTCGAAACGATTACGGTCATCTGCTACGTTGTCTATCGCTTCCATCCTGTCTCAACTCCATTGCCGGGACGTTTTCCCTGGGATTGGCGGGTCTCCGCGCTCCTAGCCTCGTTGATTGGCATACCTACAATGATCCTAATGTTCATCGGTATGAAAGACGCTGGCAGTGAAACCGCCTTTCCCAAAAGAGAGCAGGGCTTGTTCGGTGGGATTTACAGAAAAATCCGCCACCCGCAGGCCGCGGGAGAGGTATTTGGCTGGTTATGGATCGCGTTGTTGCTGGACTCACCCTTCTTGGCAGTATTTTCCCTTTTGTACTTTCCGATCTTTTTGATCATGTGTCAAGCAGATGAACAAGATTTGTTGATCCGTTTTGGCGAATCCTATGCTGATTACATGCGTTGCACAGGCGCATATATTCCCAAGGGAAAGCAATCATGAAAACCGCCAATTCCCAAATTCACCCACCACGCGGTTTCAGCCGCTTGTTTTGGCGTGTGCCCATCTGGTTATATCACGCTCACCTGGGATGGCTTCTCACGAGCCACTTTTTGCTTCTGCAACACATTGGTCGCAAAAGCAGGCAGGCACGTTATGCCGTTCTGGAAGTCATCCAACGTGACAAAGCCAATGATGTGTATTACATAGCCGCGGGTTTCGGTTCATCCTCCGATTGGTATCAAAACCTGTTGAAAACACCGCAGGCTAAAATCCAGTCGGGTTGGCGGGAGGTGGATGTTATGGCAGAGGCCGTGTCCATCGAAATGACCGAACGCATCATCATGGACTACGCCCATCGGTACCCGACCGTCATCCGCACGCTGGCAAGAATCATCGGATACGAAATCAAAAAAGGTGAAGGGAACTACAGTGAATTCGCAAAAGTGGTTCCCATCGTGGCGTTGAAAGTTATGAAGCCATTGTAAAAGAGTTAGATACCAGCGGCTCAGGTTTCTCACACAGAAAAGGAGGCCGAAATGACTAAAGATTTTGCAGTCGTAGGGGCGGGACATGGTGGTAAGGCGATGGCAGCGCATCTGGCATTGATGGGTTTTTCGGTGAATCTGTATAATCGCACGCCTGAACATATTGAGGTCATCAAGAAGCGGGGAGGCATTGAGTTGGAAAGTACCGAGGGCGGCCCGCACGGATTTGGCGAACTGGCGCTGGTCACATCCAATATCGGGGAGGCGATCAAAAAAGTGGAAGTGATCATGGTTGTCCTGCCCTCTTCCGCTCATGCAGATATTGCAAAGGCAATTGCACCTCATCTGAAGAGCGGGCAGATTGTTGTCCTTCACCCGGGGCGCACCTGTGGCGCGCTGGAGTTTGTCAAAAAAATCCGCGAGAATGGTTGTAAAGCGGATGCGACCGTCGCGGAGGCAGAGACCTTCATCTATGCATCCCGTTCCGATGGCCCCGCGCAGGCGCGCATCTTCCGCATCAAGGAGGCAGTTCCACTCGCCGCGCTGCCTGCCACCCGCACGCAACAAGTATTGGATGCCATATGTGAGGCTTATCCTCAATTTATTGATGGAGTGAACGTTCTCCACACAGGCATGAATAACATGGGCGCAATCTTCCACCCGGCACTGACGTTGCTTAATATGGGCTGGATCGAGGCCACACATGGCGATTACCAGTTCTACATAGATGGCGTCACTCCTTCAGTAGCGCGCATGCTTGAAGTGCTGGATCGTGAACGCGTGACCGTTGCATCCGCGTTGGGTCTGCGCGCCCGTACTGCGCTGGAGTGGCTTAAACTGGCCTACAATACCGGCGGCCAGAATCTACACGACGCGATCCACAACCAGCCCGGCTACTACGGAATCAAAGCTCCCTCGACGCTCTATCATCGCTATCTTTTTGAAGATGTGCCGATGAGCCTGGTTCCGATTGCCTCATTGGGCATGCGTTACGGCGTCTCTGTGCGCGGCATGGAAAGTATGATCCGCATTGCCAGCATTATTCATCAAACTGATTACTGGCGGCGCGGCCGCACAGTAGAGAAATTAGGCCTGGCAGAATGGAGCGTGAGTGAACTCACACGTTTTGTTCAGGAAGGCAAGCTTGATTAATGATAAATGAACCTCCAATGGTGCGGGACGGTCGCAGTTTATAATTCATATCATGCAGACATTTGACTGGTTCAGCTGGGTCATTCTGCCGCTGATCGTTTTCCTGGCACGGGTAATCGACGTTGGGCTGGGGACAATGCGCATCATCTTCATCTCGCGCGGAAAAAAAGTGCTGGCTCCCCTGCTTGGCTTTGTGGAAGTGTTCATCTGGATCACTATTGTGTCGCAGATCGTGAGGGGTGCACAAAACATCGTGGCATACTTTGCATATGCCGCAGGCTTTGCTG
>DATDRD010000529.1:0-7501 GCA_035291925.1 Anaerolineales bacterium | reverse complement strand
GGAATGAGCGGGGGTTACATCCAGAAACCAGGCGATCTCAAGTTTTTCCGCCAGCTCCTTGAGTTTTTTATGCAGGAATGGGTGCATGTTTGGCCCGAAGCAAAGCCCAACACCTTTGCCCATCTGAAACGTTTGCCAGCCGTTCGCGCCGGGTCCCTTGGCAAAAGTGCCATCCACTGCGACGGCGATCTGCGGGCGTAACTCAAACGCCGAGCTATACGCGCCAAGATAGGTTATTTCCTCCTGAACCGTTGCGGTTGCCCATACATCCCAGAGATGAGCCTTGGTCTGCAGTTCTTGCAGACAGACCGTCAATGCAGCGATGGAGGCGCGGTTATCGAGTGAATGACCTGAGATCACATCCCCGGCCAATACCATCGGCTCGTTCGCAAATGAGATCTGGTCCCCCACTCGCACTTTCTTTTCAACTTCACGCGGCGTCAATCCCGTATCAACCAGCAGATAATTAATCCCAACCACGCCATCACCCACAGATTCGGGCAATAAATTTGCCGGAGGCATCGCGATCACGGCCGGTAACTCTTCCCCGCTCCCCGAGGCATGGACGTTCACGGCCGCACCCGGAAGAACGCGCACATCAATGCCGCCGATGTTTGTGATGTGCAGAAAGCCATCTGTGATCTTCGATACACTCATACCGATCGCATCCATGTGCGCGGCGATCATCACCGAAGGCCGCGGAGATGCACCGGAGCCCTTCTTCAGTCCGTGCAACGAGCCGACGCGGCTTATGCTCACTTCGTCCACAAGCGGGCGCCATTTCTCCTCGATAATTCTGGCAACTGGAGTTTCAAAGCTGGAAAGGCCTGAAACAGAAACCAGCGATTTCAGGAAAGGCAGAACATCTGTCATATTATGGGGGGAAAGCTGTAGGGGAGGGTGTGAGTGTAATCGTTGGTGTGAGTGTAATGGTTGGCGTTAATGTATTTGTTGGGCTGGATGTCAACGAAGGAGTCAGTGAAGGAGTCAGTGAAGGAGTCAAGGTCAGCGTATGGGTCGGCGTGAATGTAAACGTGCCGGTCAATGTGGCTGTGTTCGTGGCAGTATTTGTCGGTGTAAGTGTCGGAGTAAAGGTCGATGTATTGGTGCTCGTCAAAATTGACGGGGTTGGGCTGGGGGTTGGGCTGAGGGTTGGAGTAGAAGGCGTGGCCGTCGCCGTCATCGTTTCGGTCACTGTGGGCGTTAGATCTCCCAGCCCGGGTGCGAGTGCAACTGCGATCCAGCCTATGCAGTAACACGGAATTGTAGCAAGTATGATGGCTATCAGGGCAAGGCGGCGACGTGCACGGGGATCTGAAGCTTCAAACATATCGGTTCGATTATAATCCATCATCATCCACAGGATACGCTACGCGATCCACTCGATACGCTACACCATGATTCCTCTTCACCTCCGCATTACAGGTTTTCTTTCCTATCGCGATCCGATTGAACTTGATTTCACTACGTTTGAGCTCGCATGCATATCCGGGCCAAATGGCGCGGGCAAATCATCGTTGCTCGATGCCATCACATGGGCATTGTTCGGTGAAGCGCGCGGCAAGAGCACAGAGGTCATCAACCTGCATCCCGATGTAAAAGGCGCCGAAGTGCAGCTAACATTCAAACATGAGGAAAACACATATCGCGTGCAGCGGAGTTTGCCGCGCAACAAGAGCACTGTGCTGGAATTTCAAATCCGCAACAGCGATGGCTGGAGGCCGCTCACAGAAAAGACCACGCGTGATACACAGACACGCATCGAACAAACTTTGAGGCTCGATTTTGACACATTCGTCAATGCCTCCTTCTTTTTGCAGGGCAAGGCAGATCAGTTCACACAGCAAAATGCCAGCAAACGCAAGGATGTGTTAAGCAACATCCTTGGGCTTGGAGTATGGGAGGAATATAAAAATCGCACCGCCGAAAAACGAAAATCCATCGAACGCGAAGTGGAGGAAATCGAGTGGCGTCTCGCTGAGATCAACGCTGAACTTGGCGAAGAGGAATCCCGCAAGGCAAGGCTGGCAGAATTGGAAACCACTCTCACACAATTGAGCACGGCGCGCGCCGCGCATGATACGATTTTGGAAAACATCAGGAAGAACGCGGCTTTGCTGGACAAACAACGCGAGACGATCGAAAAATTGAACGCCTCACTCGAACGTTCGCGCTCGGCTCTCGCGGGACTCGAGGGTCGTCTCGCCAACAGACAGGCGGACCGTGACTCTTACGCCGATCTCGTTAATCGCTCAAAGGAAGTTGAGTCTGCGTATAAGGCATGGCAAAAATCCCGCACGGTACTGGAAGAGTGGGATAGGGTCGCATCACAATTCCATGAGCACCAAAAAGAACGCACACCATTGCTGGAAAAAATCGCGGCTGAGAACGCGAAATTGGAGGAAGAGAAACGCTCGCTGCTGGTCGAAGAAGAGGCTGTCATTGATCAGAAATCTACCGTCAGCAATCTGGAATCTGAAATCGGAAAAGCGCAGAAGTTCCTGGCCGAAGCAGAGCTAAAAGTAAAAGAGCGCGTTGAGCTGGAAATTCAGAGAGGCGCTGCACGCGAAAGACAGGCCGAGTTGAAGGCGGAAAACGATACGCTGAAAGTGGACATGAACCAGCTCAAAGAACGCATTGACTCACTCAAAGCCGCGCAGGGAGCGACCTGTCCATTATGTGGGCAGGAACTAAGCAATGAGCATCGAAAGACGACCCTCAAACAGTTGGAGGCTGAAGGCAAAGAGAAGGGTGACCGATACCGCGCAAACCAGGATGAAGCAAAAGATCTCATTCAACAAGTTTCAGATGTTGAATCCAAAATCTCAAGATTGAGCAATGCTGAAAACGAACGTGTGCAGTATGCCAGTGAGGCCTCGCAACTGACCGAACGCATGGAAACTCTGCAGGCGCTCGTCAAAGACTGGGAGTCTGCTGGCAGGAAACGACTGAAGCAAGTGGAAAAGGCTTTGGAAAGCGGCAAGTACGCGGCGGATGAACAGAAGCGACTCGCCAAACTGGACAAGGAGCTGGCAAAACTCGGGTATGACGCGGCCGCACATGATTCCGCACGCCAGGTTGAAATCCAGGGCAGAAGCGTAGAGGAGGAGTATACAAATCTCAAATCTGCGCGCGAGGTCAGCAAGCAGATCGAAAGTGAGGTCGCCAACCTCAGATCTGAAATTGAAAATCGTAACGCCGAGATCCAAAATTTGGAGGCAGATTATTACGGCGCGAAAGCCAGCCTGGAATCCTCTGAGGCTCAGGCACCAGACCTGGACGAAGCGGAGCGCGAATTGTTCCGCCTGCGTGAGGAGGAGAATAAAGTGCGCAGCGAACTGGGCGGCGCGCAGCAAAAAGTGGATGTGTTATCCACGCAGCGTACACGCAAAGCGGATCTTGAGAAGGACTGCGAAGAGCTGCAAAGGCAGATCGCGCGGCACAAAACATTGGAGCGCGCCTTCGGCAAGGATGGCGTCCCTGCCCTGCTTATCGAGCAGTCACTTCCGCAGATTGAAATGAAGGCCAATGAATTGCTCGACAGGTTATCCGACGGGCAGATGAGCATCCGTTTTATCACGCAAACTGAGTACAAGGACAAAAAACGTGACGATCTGAGAGAGACGCTCGATATTCAAATCAGGGATTCGGCGGGCCTGCGCAATTATGAGATGTATTCAGGCGGTGAGGCGTTCCGTGTCAATTTCGCGATCCGCCTCGCGCTCTCTGAAGTATTAGCCCAGCGCAAAGGCGCACGGCTGCAAACACTTGTTATCGATGAGGGATTCGGCTCGCAGGATGCGCGCGGCCGGCAGCGGTTGATCGAAGCGATCAATCTGGTCAAAGACGATTTCGCAAAAATTCTGGTCATCACACATCTCGATGAACTTAAAGATGTCTTCCCCACGCGTATTGAGGTGGAAAAGACCGAGAGGGGTTCCACAGTTCAAGTGATCTAGAATTGTACTATCCAAACCTCCCGGGGCTTCATTAACCCATGATTTATTTTTATCTCTCCACCGCCTTTTTTATTGGCGGCATGTTCATCATTTACTGGCTTCACAATCAATACCATCTCGATATCATCGTCGAGCCAACGCCTCCGCCATCCCAGGCGCCGTTGATCTCTGTTTGCATTCCCGCCCGCAACGAAGAGCGGAATATCCGTGCCTGTGTCGAAGTCATGCTTGCTCAGGATTATCCGGATCTCGAAGTCATTGTTTTGGATGACCGCTCAACGGACGCAACCCCATCCATTTTGGCGGATATCGCCTCCCGCGACCCACGTCTGCGCCCGATCAGCGGTTCGGACTTACCCGAAGGCTGGGCCGGGAAACCCCACGCGTTATATCAAGCCTCCAAGGCGGCGCGCGGCGAGTGGCTGTGCTTCGTAGACGCAGATACCTTTGTCACGGGTGAGGCGCTTTCAGCGTGTTATGCCAAAGCCATCGAAACGAATGCGGACATGTTCACGATCATGACCTTCCAAATCACGGGAACATTCTGGGAAAAAGTCGTGATGCCGCTCGTGATGACCGCCCTCTCGGTGGGATTCTCTCCGCGCAAAGTGAATGATCCAAAACGCAAGGATGCCATCGCAAATGGGCAATTCATCATGATCAAGCGCTCCGTCTACGATGCAATCTGTGGTCACGAAAGCGTCAAAGATCAAATCGTGGAAGACAAGGCAATCTCGGAACAAGTCAAATGGAATGGGTATCGTCTGGTCGTTGCAGATGGATATGCGGTTGCGCGAACGCGCATGTACACGTCCCTGCCTGAAATGTGGGAGGGCTGGACAAAGAATATCTATCTCGGTCTACGCGATCAGCCTTCCCTGCTGGTACTGGGTGTATTTGGCGCGTTCCTGCTACTTATCGCTACTCTTTTTTTGCCGATCTGGCCTTTGCTGGGATTACTTTGGTATCTACAAGGAGGTGGCTGGTTGGCGGCAACTGTTATAGCAAAGTCATTGATATTATGGGTATTCCTGATCTATGTGCGCGCACGCGTCGCAGAGGCAATGGACATCTCAGCCTGGTACGCGTTCACCACCCCACTCGGCGCGGCAGTTTTCGCCGCGATGATGCTGACATCCACATGGAAGGTACTTTCAGGCAAGGGGGTCACGTGGAAGGGCCGGATGTACACGCCAAAATAACGGTGTTGAGTCTTCGCCAGACAGGGCGTTGAGCAATTTTCCTGTCTAAGTTTTGGTGATAAAATGTGAAGAAAGTTACAATCTAACTAATTTCATGAATTAGTTCATCTTCAGTGCAAAATAATTCCAGTTGAGGATCGCAGATGCCCAAGCTCCCATTCATTATTGCCCTAACGGCGGCGGTTATCGCACTGGGATTTTTTGTATATGTGACCGACGCACCCGCGTATGCTGGGAATGCACCTGAGACCTGCAATAACTGTCACGTGATGGATGCGCAGTACGAGAACTGGACACATGCTCCGCACGAGAACTGGGCGAAGTGCACCGATTGCCATTTGCCACACGACAATCCCTTTATGTATTACATGGAAAAGGGACGCCAGGGGATGAAGGATACCTACGCGTTCACGACCGGGAATATCCCTGTTGCCATGCGCGCCAGCAAAAAGACGAAGGAGATCGTACAAAAAAATTGCATTCATTGTCATGAAGCGGCCGTGGAAGACATTATGATGGGCTCACAGTCATTCGACCGCTATTGTTGGGAATGTCATCGTAGTATGGCGCACGGTTCGCGCGGCATTTCGATTGTTCCTTATCAGGATTCCGATCTCTATCCCACAAAATAGAATTCATTCGAGGAGAACCCACCGATGAAGAAGTATACAACACTGATTTTGGCCGGCCTTGTCATCGTGCTCGCCGCCGTATTGACAGGCGTGCTGGTGTTCATGTGGAATCAACCTCCGCAGGAACGCGCCATTCAGACACTGGTTGAGATCGCACAAATGGAGCCTGATTCATCGAAGTGGGGCATTAACTTCCCGAACCAATACTCCACCTTCCAAAAGACCGAAACCAACAATATCGATACAACCTATGGCGGCTCATCGCAATTTTCCTGGCTCGAACGCGACCCGCGCCAGGTAATCCTGTTCGCCGGCTACCCGTTCAGCAAGGATTACAACGATGACCGTGGTCACGCAAACGCACTGGAAGATGTGCAAAATACCAGGCGACTCAATCTTAACCTGGATGATCCAAAGCATACACCCGGAACTTGCTACTCGTGCAAATCATCCAATAACCCCGCTCTGTGGAACGAAATGGGAATGGCTGAATTCGATAAGGTGTCCTTTGTAGAACTGGGCGGGCGCATCGAGGAATCTATTGGATGCGCGAACTGCCATGAAGCCGGGACCATGCGCTTGATCGTTACCAACCCCGCATTGCAAGAGGCGCTCAAAGTCCAGGGCAAGGATTGGACGACATTCACACGCCAGGAAATGCGGTCAGTCGTCTGCGCCAACTGCCACGTGGAATACTACTTCAAAGGCGACGGCAAGTACCTCACATTCCCGTGGGCGAACGGGACAGATATCAGCCAGATCATCGAATATTATGAACAGGCAGGTTTCAAGGATTGGGAATATCCCGAAGCGCTGACATCCATGCTCAAGGCGCAGCACCCCGAGTATGAGTTCTTCACAGCCGGTTCCACGCACTTCAACGCAGGCGTCTCCTGCGCGGACTGTCACATGCCTTACGTGCGTGACGGCGCGGCAAAGTATTCAACGCATGATGTTCACAGTCCACTGCTCAACCCTGAGCAGGCCTGCGGCCAGTGCCATACGGATAGCGAATATGTCGTGGACCGCGTGAACCTGATCCAGGAGCAGGTGGCTTCGACCAAGCAGAACACCGAAGACGCAATTGTTGACGCAATCACTGCCATCAAACTGGGGACTGCGAACCCGACCGCAGACCAGGAATTACTGAACCAGGCGCGCAACCTGCATCGCAAAGCACAATTCATGTGGGATTTTGTCTCTGCGGAAAACAGCACGGGTTTCCACAATCCTGAATACGCGCTCAAGATCCTGGCAGATTCAACCAACCTTGCAAGGCAGGCGCAGATGCTCGCCGCGCAATCGGTGAACGATATGTCATTGCTGCAGACGGGGACGTATTATGGAACGCTTGAGGTAACACCCACACCTGCGCCATAAGAAATCCTGGGTGACGGTCACCTGCTGAAGTACGAAGGCGCTGTCCAAATGGATGGCGTCTTTGAGTTGGTGTTATAGTTAATCCAGACAATACAGAACCAGAAGGGACTGTTCAATCCTTGAAAAGAATTTCCATATCCATTCTGGCAGGAGTTCTTTTATTGACTGCCTGCGGAACAGAAAAAGGGTTCGAAATCCACAGCACATGGACGCGTCCGGCCGCTCAGGGCGAGAACGGCGCAGTCTATTTTGTGATTCACAACCATTCATCAACAGCGGATGAGTTAGTCGGCGCATCTTCGAATATCGCCGAGGCAGTAGAGATGCA
>DATDRD010000528.1:0-4273 GCA_035291925.1 Anaerolineales bacterium | reverse complement strand
CCTCAGCCCTGTGGGAAACAATGTGAAAGAGACATGGGACGCTCTCCTGGCTGGCAAGTCTGGGGCGGGGATGATCACGCTCTTTGACGCCAGCAGGCATAAGACGCGCTTTGCAGCGGAGGTAAAAGGTTTCGATGCCTCGGCTTTATTCGGTCCGCGTGAGGCGCGTAAGATGGATCGGTTCACCCAGTTTGCCATTGCCGCGACTTCGGAAGCTCTCGAGCAGGCCGGTTTAAAAATTGACGAGGCGAATCGTGACCGGGTGGGTGTATTGATCGGTACGGGGATTGGCGGAATTGGCACATTGCTTGACCAGGCTGATGTAATGCGTGAGCGCGGGCCAGACCGAATCAGTCCGTTCCTCATCCCGATGATGATCTCGGATAGCGCGGCGGGAATGCTCGCCATCCGCCTCGGTGCGCGCGGCCCCAATATGTCCATTGCCACTGCCTGTGCATCGGGGAATAACGCCATCGGTGAGGCTGCAGAGATAATCCGGCGCGGCGCGGCAGATGTAATGATCGCGGGCGGATCAGAAGCTGCCATTGTGCCCCTTGCGATGGCGGGCATGAATGTGATGACCGCCCTCTCCACGCGTAATGAGGATCCTCAATCCGCATCCCGCCCGTTTGACCGGGATCGGGACGGCTTTTTGATGGGGGAGGGCGCCGGCATTTTGATTTTGGAGTCCATCGAACATGCACAGGCACGAGGGGCGAATATCCTGGCTGAGTTGAGTGGCTATGGGACGACCGATGATGCTCATCATATTTCCGCCCCGGCTGAAAACGGCGCGGGCGCCGCAATATCCATGAAGCTGGCTCTGGACGATGCAGCCTTGGACATTATGGATATCGGCTACATCAACGCCCACGGTACTTCAACACCTTTGAACGATAAGAGCGAAACCGCCGCGATCAAAACGGTATTTGGTGAGCAGGCTTACCAGATCCCCGTCTCATCCACCAAATCCATGACCGGCCATTTGCTGGGGGCTTCTGGTGCGGTGGAGGCGGCTTTTGTAGTCATGGCGATACGCGAGGGGATGTTGCCGCCTACCATTAATTATCACACCCCTGATCCCGAATGTGATCTGGATTATGTACCGAATGAGCCGCGCAAGGCATCGCCCAAAAATGTGATGTCGAATTCCTTCGGCTTTGGCGGTCACAATGCAACGCTGGTCATCAGCCGTTTTGACGGATAATAATGTAACCGCGGTGCATCTTATAAGATAAGCCGCTGACGATACCGAGGAGCATGTAATGCCATACGCACACATCACAGGCTGGGGCATGGCCGTGCCTGAAAACATCCTGACAAATGACGATATCTCCAAGATGGTGGAAACAAATGACGCCTGGATCCGCGAGCGCACCGGGATTCATGAACGCCGGATCGCACGTGACAACGAGTTCCCCTCCACGCTGGGTGTGGAGGCTTCGATCAACGCGCTCAGGGTTGCGAATCTCCGCCCGACTGACCTGGATTTGATCATTTGTACTTCCTCCTCGCCGGAATATATTTTTCCTGCAACTGCCTGCCTGATACAGGACCAGCTCGGTGCAAGAAAGGCAGGCGCGTTCGACCTGCTTGCCGCGTGCACCGGTTTTATTTACGCCCTGAACATGGCGGCCCAGGCGATCAGGAGCGGTTCCATCAAAAACGCTCTGGTCGTCGGTTCTGAAACGCTCTCCCGGTTTGTCGATTGGAAGGACCGCAATACATGTATTTTGTTCGGAGATGGCGCAGGGGCATTTGTTCTACAGGCCAGCGAGCAGCCGGGCGGTGTTCTATCGGCTGTCATGCACTCGGATGGCTCGGGCGCCGATTTGCTGACCCTGGAGGGCGGTGGCAGCCGGTATCCCGCAACGGAAGCAACTGTGCGTGAAGGCAAACATTACATCCAAATGGACGGCAAGGAAGTCTTCCGCTTTGCGACACGCGTGATGGCTTCGGCCACACAGGAAGCCCTTGACGCGGCAGGTCTAACCATCGAGCAGATCCAGTGGATCATTCCGCACCAGGCCAACATCCGCATTATTCAAGCCGCGGCGCGCGGACTCAAACTGCCGATGGAGCGCTTCATCGTCAATCTCGAGCGTTATGGCAACACCTCCACCGCCTCCATCCCGATTGCAATGGTGGAGGCAGTGGAGTGCGGAAAGATCAAGCCCGGCGAAAAATTGGTGATGGTCGGTTTTGGCGGTGGGCTGACGTGGGGCGCCCTGGCCGCGGAATGGACAGGCCCGATCCCGAGCAAGGGACATGTACGCCCGGAACAATATCGCCAGTTTGCACGCCTGCGCTCGCTCGTGCGACGCGCCATCCGCTTCATCGAAGGTTTGCTCTATCGCCGTGAGCTGTAGGTGTGGTCAACACCCGTTGATTGTGGTAGGATAAGAATGAAACTTAGTAAAGGAGTATCTCATGCTTGGACTACCACGTGGCGCTGAATGGATCGTCATTCTCATCATCGTCCTGCTTCTGTTTGGGCCGGGGCGCATAGGCAAAATTGCCGGTGAACTGGGAAGAGGCATAAAAGCCTTTCGCGAAGGCATTGGCAAGGATCAGACTGAGGAAGATAAACCAACAGACGCGGACGGCAATATCGAGCCGAAATAGATCAAAGGCATCGTAGAAGATGCGCAGATCAGCACAAAAGCACACCCGCCATATCGCGGGAGTGCTTTTTGTTGTCCAGGCTCGGCGTGGGTCTTTGCTCAACACCCTGTAAGGGTTGGCCCCGACGAACAGCGATCGATTGAAAATTCTACATTTCTTGTCCCGTTTTGAGCTGTATGGGCAGGAAATCAATGGAGTGTGACTAAAATCAGTTGGTAGCAAGTCAACTGATTCTTGCAGTTGCATTTCGGCCTCACTACGTCACGGCTTTTGCCGCTAAAACGCCCGAAAAATGGGCAAAATCGGGACTCCAAGGATGGTCAGTTCGTTCTTGGAGAAGTTGCCTAAAGTCCGATCAACCAGATTTAGTCACACTCTATTGAATTGATACTCAACCAGTCCATTGCAAACCTGCACCTTGTCATTGCCACCCGGGAGGATCCCAACCTGCCGCTGACACGCTTGCGAGTCAGGAACCAACTCACGGAGATCAGGGCGGCGGACCTGAGTTTCTCGCTCGAGGAAGCCGGTGAATTTTTTTCGAACGTGATGGGGGTAAATCTGTCGAAAAAAGAAACGGAGATCCTTAAAAACCAGACGGAAGGCTGGGCTGCCGGTCTTCAACTGGCAGCCTTGTCGCTAAAGGAAAGCGGGGACCCAACGAAATTTGTGGAGGCATTTCATGGCACGCACCGTCACGTTTTGGATTACCTGATCGAAGAAGTACTTAATAGCCAACCGGAAGAAGTACGAGAGTTCCTGCGCCGGACATCCATCCTGGAGCAGTTGTCTCCCTCTCTGTGCGAAGCCGTAACCGGCCAGGAAGCCGGCAGGAAATATCTCCAATATCTGGAAAACAATAACCTGTTCCTGGTTTCCCTTGATGAAGAGCGAACCTGGTATCGATACCATGCCTTGTTTGGTGAACTGCTGAAAAATCAACTAGTGCAAGCAGAACCGGAACGTGTTGATGATTTACACGAACGCGCTGCAAACTGGTACCAGAAAAATGGTTTCATTCGGAGAGCGGTTGAGCATGCCTTTCAAATCTCAAGTAGCAGTAAAGTGTCCGAACTGATCGAGAAGTATGCCATTCCCATGCTTTACCGGGGCGAAGTCTCAACAGTTGTGGGCTGGTTCGACAGATTGCCAGAACATCTCAGGCAGTCCTCTCCCATGCTGTGTATTGGTAAGGCATGGTCGCAGGTCTTGCTGCTGCGCCAGCGCAGTGAAGAGGTGGAACAGGCCTTACAGGCTGCTGAAGACGCCTTGAATCTGGTAAATGCGGATGAAGCAATGCGAAATCTGGTTGCCGGTCACATCGCGAGTATTCAGGCGCGCCTTTTACGACTATCGGCTTTAGCCGGCAAAAGGCCGGAGCAGTTGATCGAGACCTCCCAAAAAGCGCAACGACTCCTGCCAGAAAGTGAAAAAGGCATTCGCAGTGTCAATGCTTTGAACATTGGTTATGGGTATGAAGCGCTTGCCGATTTGCCGGCGGCTGAGAGGGCTTTCAAAGGAGCATTTGAGGACGGGGTGGCTGGTGGAAATTTTTATGCTGCCATTAATGGACCGATTAGCCTGATCGTGATCGCCATGATGAAAGGACAGTTGAAAGAGGCCTCGCAGCTGTGTGAGGCGAATCTCG
>DATDRD010000527.1:0-17357 GCA_035291925.1 Anaerolineales bacterium | reverse complement strand
CAGTATTTGCCAAAGGAGGCTTCTCGTTCATCATCATTATCGGTCCAAACCTGAAAGATTCAGTGCGCGTGACCGAGCCTGCGCTGACTACTGATTTCTTTGCCTTTGCCGACTTCTTCCGGGACAAGACGGAAGCGCCAGACGATCCCGGCCCGGGCTACGAGATCACACGTTATTACATAAATAATAGCCGCGAGGTTGCCTTTGACCATCTGCATTACTACCCCGATGCCGGTTTTGTATACTATGATGGCATAGTTAATGGCTCATCAGAGTACGATGGCGAGTGGTACACGGCCAGGCCCGGAATCAAAACAGCATTTGAAGGTGCCCTGTCCGTCACGCCGACCACCAAGACTCGATCCGCCAAATCAATGGATCAGATCCAATCCAGCTCATCAGTTGCCCCGCCTCAATCTGTCATACCCATCACTGTCATAGCAGGATTAGCGGCCATCCTGGTGGTCACTTTTTGGCTTGCAGGCATTCCACTCATTAGCCGCTATTTTAAAAAACACAAGCAAAGAGGGGCAGTGTAATCAGATAAAGCGTTCGAATTCCTGCTTAATGGAGGTTGACATGTTTTCCCGATTCCGCATTGCAGTGGGACTGACTTTATTGTCCGCTCTAGCGTCAGCCATTCCTGTTTTTGCAGGGGGATGGGCAGTCGTTACATTAGACGAGTTGCCAACAGATGTTGTAGCTGGTAAGCCGCTCAGGATTGGCTTTACCGTTTTGCAACATGGTAGAACGCCAATGACTGAACTGGAGCCGACCATTACTGCAAAATCACCATACGGTGAAAAATTAATATTCAATGCCGTACCCGAAGGCAAGCCTGGTCATTATGCGGCGACAATCACATTCCCCAGGGAAGGGGAGTGGGAATGGTCCATTCAGGCATTCACAATGGATCAGCCCATGCCAGTGTTAACTGTTGCTGCGCCAACTGCTGCATCTGCAAGCCAGCCTGTGAAAACTGAACCGGTGGCTGCAATCATCTCACCTTTGTTGATCCTCCGCATGTTGGCTTTGGGGCTTGGCCTGATCGGCCTGGTGGTGGCTTTTCGTCGCAGGAGTCGTCTGGCTGTGGCTTTAACGGCATTCTGTCTCTTGGCAGGATTCGCTTTGTTTATGGCGGGAGCAGGCACAGCCTCCGGTCTTGAAGCGCAGAGCAGGCCATCCTCCGAAGTGCCAGTTAATTTGTCTCTTTCCCAGGTTGAATCCGGTCGTCAACTATTTATCGCAAAAGGCTGTGTTACGTGTCACACAAACACAAAAATTCCACGAAACATGACCGGATCGATCACACTTGATACGGGAACCAACCTTTCGAACGTCTCAGCCAGCCCCGAAGCTTTGCGCTTGAGGTTGAAGGACCCATCATCGGTCAAGTCTGACACGCAAATGCCAGACCTGAATCTGAGCGATGCCGAGATCGAAGCGTTGATCACTTTCATCAATTCAAAATAGTCTGGTTGTCTTAGGCGAACGAACAGTGACGATGATCACTGTTCGTTTTTGTTTAAGCAGTTACCATGAGATACAATATTGCAGAAAGGAGCGTGTATGGATCCCGCTTCAACTCATGGACTTTGGGCTGATCTGCATCATCCTAATCTTTCTCCCGCCGAAGCTGATTTCACGGTGATTGGAGTGCCTTACGATGGAGCCGCGTGCGCGCGCAAAGGTGCGGCGCTTGGCCCTGAGCGAATCCGTTTCTGGTCCAGGCACCTGACCCCCTTCAGCGAAGACCGCACAAGGCTTGGAAATATCCGCATCTATGACCTGGGCGACATCCCCATCACGAATCAGGAGCAGGATTTTGAGCTGGTCCGCGAAAAAGTAGCGGCTCTCCCCAATGTGCCGATCGTACTTGGTGGAGACCACTCGATCAGCATTCCCGTTTTTCAGGCACAGTGCGAACGCTATAAGGGGCAACGTCTCGGCGTGTTGTGGGTGGATGCACATCCTGATCTATGTGATGTCTTTACCGGTTCCAAACTCTCTCATGCCTGTGTCTTGCGCCGTGCGCTTGAATTTGGGATCGAGCCCCAGGAAGTTTGCCTTGTGGGTGTGCGTTCATGGGAGGATCAGGAGATTGACTTGATCGAAAACGGCGGGCTCAACGTTTACACTGCCGCAGAGGTCGCAGAACGCGGCATGAAGAGCGTTGCATCACGCGTGCATAGTAAGTTAAGTGATTGCGACGCTGTCCATATTTCACTGGATATTGACTGTCTCGATCCTGCGTTTGCCCCTGGCACTGGGATCCCGGACTCGGGTGGCCTGACTTCACGGGAAGTGATCACACTCATCAA
The DNA here is from genome assembly GCA_035291925.1 of Anaerolineales bacterium. Classification (GTDB taxonomy): domain Bacteria; phylum Chloroflexota; class Anaerolineae; order Anaerolineales; family Villigracilaceae; genus Defluviilinea. The sequence goes on along the minus strand of DATDRD010000527.1, from coordinate 15,036 downwards.
ATCCTTGCGCGGGCTTCCACTGGTCGGTTTGGATGTTGTCGAGGTCTCGCCTCCGATTGACCCATCTGAAGCCACTGTTTTCGCAGCGTTGAAAATAATCATGGAGTATGTTGCGGTGTTCGCGCGTGGGAAGAAAAGCTGATAAGGAGTTTGCTCGTGGAAATAAATCTTGAAAAACTCGAAGTGATCCGCAACGCGGAGAAATATCGTTTTGAGACCTGGATCGATAGCCAGCTCTCAAAACTGGATTACCTGCTGGATGAAGATACGATCGTGATGACTCATGTCGGTGTTTACCCCGAACATAGAGGGCAGGGAGTTGCGGGCAAATTGGTGGAAATTGCTTTGAAATATGCGGAAGAGAATTCGCTGAGAGTCGTTCCAATGTGCCCCTATGTAGCAGCTTACATACGCAGACATCCCCAATATATCGATCTCACAAAACAAAAAGCAAGTGAATGAGCAAAAAAGAAATCACTTTTCGTCTTGCCACGCGCGCCGACCTGCCTGCCATGGTTCGCATGCTTGCGGATGATGAGCTTGGCAGCCAGCGTGAACGATATGAAGACCCTCTGCCGCAAACCTATTACGCGGCGTTCCAGCAGATTGATATTGACCCAAACCATGAACTGATCGTTGCCGAATTAAATGGGGAGCCGATTGGCACACTGCATCTCATGTTTCTTCCCTCCATCAGTTTTCAGGGCAGCTTGCGTGCACAGATCGAATCTGTGCGCGTAGACAAGAGCTATCGAAATCAAGGAATTGGAAACAAGATGATGAAATGGACGATTGAACGCGCCAGGGAGCGCGGCGCCCATGCCGTTCAATTGACCACCCACCAGTCTCGCGCAGCCGCGCATCGCTTCTACGAAAAGCTGGGATTCAAAGCGACACATTTGGGGCTGAAGCTGAGTTTAAAATAGTTCTAACAAATTCTAGGCAGCATCTCACCAGGCAACATATCCACCAGGCGCGTTCCCCCTATTGCTGTCCGCAATCTGACCTGTGACCGTCCACTTCCGGTCACTTTCCCTATGACTGTGGAATCTTCCCCATATTTTGTTTTCTTCATCACATCCAAAATTTTTTCAGCATCACTTTCTTTTACAAACGCCACCAACTTCCCTTCATTTGCAACATAAACCGGATCGAATCCCAGCATTTCACACGCGGCATGCACCTGGGGCTTAACTGGAATTTTTGTTTCCTGCAATTCAATGGTCACATTCGATTGTTTTGCAATTTCAACCAAGGTGGTGGCAAGTCCGCCACGCGTGGGGTCGCGCAAAACATAGATTTCACCCGCGTTCATCATCGCCTGTACGAGATGATTCAACGGGGCGACATCGCTTTCAAGAGCCGTTTCAAATCCCAAATTTTCACGCGCAGACAAAACAGCAATACCATGATCTCCGATCGTTCCCGAAATAATAACTACATCGCCTTCTTTTGCATTCGCGCCAGAGATATTTACACCATCTGTAATTTTCCCAATCCCCGATGTATTGATAAATAACTTATCTGCGCTCCCCTTTTGCACAACCTTCGTGTCGCCTGCCGCAATATAAACTCCTGCTTCTTTCGCCGCATCTTTCATTGAAGCGACCACACGTTGCAACACATCGAACGACAAACCTTCTTCCAAAACAAATCCGCAAGTTAGGGCAATTGGAATCGCTCCAACCATCGCCAGATCATTTACAGTTCCACAAATCGCCAATCTTCCAATATCCCCGCCAGGGAAAAACAATGGTGACACAACATGCGAGTCAGTTGTAATCGCATATCGTTGTCCATCCATCACGATCACGGCAGAGTCATCCAATGCACGCGGCGCGGCTTTTCCCAGATCGGGAAGGAACAGCCTTTTGAGCAGATCATGGCTCAGGGTCCCGCCCGAGCCGTGGCCCAGCACAACTGTATCCGTTGGGCGGATCGGCAGAGGGCACGTGTATCCCTCAAAATTCAAATCATCCATGAACCACATCCCGATGATATTTATAATACGCCGCACAGGCGCCTTCCGCTGAGACCATCGGCGCGCCAAGTGGACTCTGCGGAGTGCATTGTTTTCCGTATGCCACACATTGCGGCGGCTTCTTCATCCCCTGCAGGATCTCACCTGCGATACAGAGCGGTGATTCCTGTGTAACGATCTCACCTACAGCAAATCTTTTTTCGGCGTCAAACTCTTCAAATTCCTCCCGTAACCCCAGCCCGCTTTGTGGGATCATGCCAATGCCGCGCCATTTGCGATCCACAGGTTGCAAGACCATGCTCATCACTTTTTGCGCGGGCTGGTTGCCTTCAAAGATCACAGCACGCTCGTAAGCATTCTCCACTTCTGCTTTGCCCGACTCCAACTGTTTGACTGCCGCGAGCACACCTCGCAACAGATCCACCGGCTCAAATCCTGTAACAACAACCGGCACTTTATATTTCCCAGCAATAGGTGCATATTCATGATATCCCATCACCGCGCAGACGTGTCCCGCAGCGAGAAAAGCCTGTACACGGTTGGTCTTTGAAGAAAGTATAGCTTCCATCGCGGGCGGCACACATACATGTGAAACCAAAACTGAAAAGTTCTTCATGCCGCGTTTTTTAGCCTGCAATACCGCCATTGCATTGGGTGGCGCAGTCGTTTCAAAACCGATCGCAAAGAAGACCACTTGCTTCTCTGGGTTTGCTTCAGCGATCTTGATCGCCTCCAGCGGCGAATAGATCACGCGCACATCACCACCCTTTGCCCGAACGTTAAACAAATCCACAGTGGAACCAGGCACGCGCAACATGTCGCCATAGGAGGCAAAGATCACATCAGGTCGCGCGGCAATCACCAGCGCCTTGTCTATCTGTTCCAGCGGTGTGACACACACCGGGCAACCAGGCCCATGAACCAGCTCGATCCCACCAGGCAACATTTCATCGAGGCCGTGATGCAGAAAGGCATGCGTCTGCCCACCACAGATTTCCATCAACACCCATGGGCGAGTGACGACTCTGCCGATCTCGGCCAGTAAAGCCCTTACTTTCAATGGATCGCGATACTCATCAACGTATTTCATGACAGCCTTTAAAATGGATCATCAACTGCTGTTCGCATTGAATTCATCTTCAAATTCTGCCAACTCGCGAATCGTATTGAGGCGGACCATGGCTTCCTCTTCATCCAACAGGCTAATGGCAAATCCAACATGGATCAGAACATATTGCCCTACCTGCGCTTCAGGGACATAGTCAAGACATACCTCCTTGATCACGCCCCCGAAATCTACCTTGCCCATCACAAGTGATCCGTGCTGATTGATCTCAGTGATCTTTCCGGGAATGCTAAGGCACATGGAGACCTCCATTCTTGATTTGGTAATTGGCGATTGCCGCCTGTCCCAACGCCAGCCCGCCGTCATTGGTTGGGACTTGTTTATGGAAATACACTTCGAAGCCTTCATTTTCAAGTCCATCGCGGACAAGATTCAGCAAGATCAGGTTCTGCCACACACCACCGGAGAGAGCAACTTCGTTCAAGTTACTTCTCCTGCGGGCCCGCTCGCAGATATCAATTGACATTTCAACGATTGTTTTGTGGAAGCGCGCTCCGATCATCCCGGCTGGCTGGTTTTTCTGCACATCCTGAACAACAGCATTCAACAAATCTCCCAGGCGAATATTGATTCCATTTTGAGTTTCTTCGATGGAGTAGGAATGCACATTTGCGGTTAAAAGGAAAGGCTTCGAGAGTGCCTCCAGCTCGATCGCCGCTTGCGCTTCGTATGTGACATCCGAGCGAATGCCAATCAGACTCGCCACCGCGTCGAAGAGACGCCCCATCGAAGATGTGAGCGGCGCGTTGAGCCTCTTTTCCACTTGTTGTCTGACGATCTTGATCGCCTGTTTATCGATATTCTGCAGGAACGGAAGATCGTCAATTTCAATACCAAGGGCATGAGCATAACCAACCGCAATCCGCCAGGGGTGACGGATGGCAGAGTCGCCGCCGGGGAGGGGCAAATATTCAAGGTGGGCGAACCGCTCAAAGTCGGCGTATGAGGCGAGTAACACTTCGCCACCCCAGATTTTGCCATCCGTCCCGTATCCAGTCCCATCGAAAGACAAGCCGATCACCTCGCGATCCGTCAAACCATTATCCGTCATGCAAGCTGCGATATGTGCGTGATGGTGCTGGACGGGAACGCGCGGGATATCGGTGATTCTCTCCGCATATTGGGTCGTGAAATAACCGGGGTGCATGTCATGCGCGATCAACTCCGGCTTCACGCGAAACAAACGATTGAGATGCTCCACGCCCTGTTCAAAGGACTCGTAGACCTCGGCATTTTCCATGTCGCCGATGTGATGGCTGAGAAAGGCATATCGATCTCGCGTAAGGCAAAATGTATTCTTGAGTTCGCCGCCCACCGCCAGGGATGGAACGGAGTCGAAGGGCAGTGAAACCGGATACGGAGCATAGGCGCGCGAACGCCGCAGGTGGATGATCTCCGGCTGCTGCCCCTCGTTATTCCTGCCATTTTGCTTGTGATCGACCCGTACCACCGAATCATCGCAACGGATGTGGATGTCGCGGTTGTGCAGCAGAAAGGCATCTGCCAGAGGGCCAAGCCGTTCGAGCGCATCCTGGTTCTCCGTGGCGATCGGCTCCTCGCTGAAATTGCCGCTGGTCATCACCAGCACCGGGGGCGCCGGTTCGCGCCTGAGGATCGGGTCCGATTGGTTCACCAGCAAATGATGCAAAGGTGTGTATGGAAGCATCACGCCCAATGTGTCCATCTGTGGCGCGACCGATGGAGCGATCTTCGTCCCTGTTCTGCGGTTCAATAAAACGATCGGCTTTTCGTAACCGTTCAATAAAGTCATTTCATCTTTGCCTAGGATACAGAATTGATTCACCGTATTCAGGTCCGCGAACATCACGGCAAACGGCTTGCCTGCCCTCCCCTTTCGTCGCCGCAACTCTGCCACGGCTTTTTCATTCGTCGCGTCACATGCAAGGTGAAACCCGCCCAGTCCTTTTATGGCGGCAACCCTGCCCTCCCGCAGAAGTTTGCGCGCTCCCAAAATGGCTGATAACCGCAAATCAATTCTCGTGATCGAGGAAGGATGCTCTGCAGATTCCCAAAATTGGACAAACGGTCCACAATCGGGACACGCCACCGGCTGGGCATGGAAGCGCCGATCCGTCGGATCTTCGTATTCCTTGCGACACTGATCACACATCGGGAAATCTGCCATCGTTGTCGCAGGTCGGTCATAAGGCAGATCCATGATGATGGTGAAGCGCGGTCCGCAATTCGTGCAGTTGATGAACGGATATAAATAGCGGCGGTCGTTCGGGTCGAACAGCTCGCGTTCACAATCTGCGCACAAGGCAACATCGGGAGAGACGGGTTGGAACGCGCCATCTACTTTTTCGGATTCTTTTATCTCGAAATCCGGATACTCCTCGCCCGGTTCATCCCAAGCCGATACCTGCTCGATGCGTGCGAGAGGTGGCGCCTCCGTTGACAGCGACTCCACGAACGTGCGTACGCGATCATCATCGCCCTGAATGACAATATCCACACCCGCAGACGTGTTGCACACCCAGCCGTGCAGATCGAGCCGGGTCGCCAGCCCATAGACAAAGGGACGGAAACCCACTCCCTGCACAACACCGGTCACATGAATGTGCTTCATCATTCGCATCACTTACCCTTCATTGCCTTTTACACGTCCAACCAGCCAATCGGTCCACTCGTTCATGCCTTCGCCAGTTTTGCTTGAGAGGGCAAAAGTCACCACGCCCGGATTCAGGATTTCAACGCCGCGCTTGAAATAATTCATGTTGAAAGGAACATACGGCAGGAGATCAATCTTGTTGATGACCAACACCTGCACACCGCGATACATGCCGGGATATTTATAGGGTTTGTCATCCCCTTCCGGGATGGACGCGATCAACACGTTCAAATGTGTGCCGATTTGAAAATTCGCAGGGCAAACGAGGTTCCCGACGTTTTCAACAATCACCAGGTCAAGTTCATTCAACGGAAGCGCAGGCAGAGCATCCGCCAGCATGGCCGCGTCGAGATGACATCCGCCGCCTGTGTTGATCTGCACTGCGGGCAATCCCGCCGCCGCGGCTTTCTCCGCGTCAATGGAGGTTGCCAGGTCGCCTTCGATCACGCCCAGGCGTAAACGTCCATTCAAGGATTCAAGTGTCTTAAGGATCAAGCTGGTCTTGCCTGCGCCGGGGGAGGCCATGATGTTGATCGAATACACGTCTGCTTGATCGAGGGTCTCACGATTGCGCGCCGCCATACGATCATTGGCGGAGAGGATGTTTTCAATAACAGGAATTCGTGCGGTCATGAAATCTCCAAGAAACTATTCAACATCAATACTGTCTACTCGAAACTCATCCCCTTTGCTAATGCGTACGAAACCACTGGTGCAGGAAGGACATTCAAATGCCTTGTCTGTTGGATGAAACGTATGACCGCAATTGCCGCAGGTCATCTCACCAGGGATCCGGTTAAAGTGGAGCAAAGCTCCCTGTGCGATCGTTCCATTGGCAACAATATCCCAATAGAACTGCACCGAGTCATCCACAATGGATGAGAATTGCCCGATCACCAGGTTAATATCCGTAATCCGTTTCGCGCTGGCTTCCTTCGCGTGGCGCAGGGATATATCCAGAATGCTTTGAGTGACAGCTAATTCGTGCATTGCTTCCAACTTAATTAAACGACTTTTTCAGCCATAAATAAGTGAGGAAAGTCATCCTGTTTACGGATAACTTTCCTCTGATTTGGAAAACTTGATCTCAAGCAACAGGAAGAATTTCATGCCCCCAGGAGCGCAACTCGTCCGCCAGCTTGTCAGCGAGAATTTCCACTTTCGAAGCCAGAACAGGCGAAAGGTCCAGCCCGAGCGTGATGAGATCCGGTTGAATGCCCCAGAGCACGAGTCGCTTTGGATACAGGTCTTTCATCTTTGCCGCCGCAAGCATGTCTGGCACGCCAATCTGATGTGGAGATATTTTGATGGACATGAACGCGGGCACTTGCTCATCCTGAAGCCGGATCATTGTACCCGCCTCTTTCCCAGTGTCAGCTGCATCCACTAAAAGAAGGTTTTCGATACCCTCAAGATAATACAAGAGGTCCAGTCCCAGCGTGCCCCCGTCCAGGACCTGGACCTCCTCAGGCAGTTTAAATTTCTCCGCCAGACGCTCGATGACATGCACCCCCACACCCTCGTCGGACATCAGTTTATTACCAACACCCAACACGAGCGTTTTGAAGGCGGGACGTTCGAACACTAGCGCGCCCGCACAAGCGGATTGGTGAAATGGTCAGCCGCGTCGAGGCTGATCCGGTTGATCTCGTTGCCATTGATATCCACCAGATGGACGCCGCATGCCATGCACGGATCAAACGAATGGATCGTGCGCAACACTTCGAGCGGCATCTTCTCGTCGGCGATCGGTGTGCCAATCAACGCGGACTCATACGGACCGGGTTCGCCTTTGGCATCGCGCGGCGAACAGTTCCACGTGCTCGGCACAACGGCCTGGTAGTTGGCGATCTTCTTGTCTTTGATGTGAACCCAATGACCTAGGGCGCCGCGCGGCGCTTCCGTGAAGCCCCAGCCTTTTGCTTCAGCAGGCCAGTTATCAGGATTCCACATTTCACTCCCAGCATGGATCTTCGTATCACCGCCCTTGATGCTGGCGATGAGTTCGTTCGTCCACTCGGCAAGTTTGTCCGCAACGACAACCGTCTCGATACAACGCGCCGCGGTGCGACCCAGTGTGGAGAATAAAGCCTCAGGGCCAGCGCCTAGCTTCTTAAGCACAAGGTTCACAGTATCCTGAACAACTTTATGACCACTGGCATAAGCAACAAGCATGCGGGCGAGTGGACCGACTTCCATCGCATGATCCCGAATACGCGGGGCTTTCATCCACGTGTATTTCTGATCAGTCTCGAGGAATTTGAACGGCGGCTGTGGACCCGTGAAGTTCGGCTTCGTCACTCCATCCCATGGATTCAACCCTTTGGTTTCATCTGCATACTCAAACCACGAGTGTGTCACGTATTCGGTAATATCCTTCTGCTGGTCAAGAGGATGCACCTTGCTCAAGTCCTTACCGAGGATATATCCCTGCGGCAGCCATTGTGTGCCGTCCGCTTCGGGGAAATCACCATAGGACAGGAAGTTCCCTGCGCCTCCACCAATGGCAGCCCAGTCAAGGTAGAATGGAGCAACAGCAAGCACATCGGGCAGGTAGACCTTATCCACAAATTCCTTCGCCCGGGCGAACATGCCTTGGATCTGGGCAATCGTGTCGGCGTTAATCGCCCATTGACTGCTCGGGTCAATGGGAGTAGCCATGCCGCCAACAAGATAGGTTTGCAAATGCGGGTTCTTCGCGCCAAGTAGAGCATGTGCGCGGATTACATCGCGTTGCCAATCGAGCGCTTCGAGATAATGCGCCACAGCCATTAGATTCGCTTCAGGCGGAAGTTTGTATGCTGGGTGTCCCCAATAGGCATTCGCAAACGGGCCCAACTGTCCGCTATTAACGAAACCAGCCAGTTTATCCTTTACGATCTTGAAGTAATCCTCGCTGGACTTCGGCCAATCAGAAATGGACTGTGCTAATGCAGAGGTCTTAGCCGGGTCGGCATCGAGCGCGCTGACCACATCCACCCAATCAAGTGCGTGCAAATGATAGAAGTGAATAACGTGATCCTGAACGTATTGAATACCTTCAATGATATTGCGCAGAATTCGCGCATTGTTCGGAACTTGAATTCCGAGGGCATTTTCGACAGCTCGCACGGAGCTGAGTGCATGTACTGTCGTTCAGACACCGCAAATTCGTTGCGTCATCACCCAGGCTTCGCGTGGATCGCGCCCTTGCAGGATGATCTCGATCCCGCGGAACATGGTGCTGGAAGCCCATGCATCCGCGACCGCGCCTCCGTCCACTTGCACTTCAATGCGCAGGTGACCTTCGATGCGGGTGATGGGGTCAATTGCGATTCTTGCCATGGTTCAGCCTCCTTCGGTTTGGAGTCAGGATCTAACGGGAAAAATTGTCAGCTGTGAGCATGTTCGGGTTCAGGGAACAGTCTGAAGTACCGAACGACCGCTCCATAGAGCAGGAATCCGCCTGCGATCATGCCGACCATAATCATGATCTCGATCCATGAGGGGAAGTACGTCACAGGCGAAGGTTCGGCGAGACCAACCCATGAGATAACGAGACGGTCTATAAAAGTGCCAATCAAAGCAAACACGCCCGCCCAGAACGGGCCGGATGTGTGACCGACAAGCTTCGAAAGCAAAATGCCCAATGGGAGCACGATGCCGATCAGGAACTGAAGCCAGGCGATCAAGCCAAAGGCATCGGGCCGAAGCAGGAGCGGCACTTCCTCCGAACCCATCCAATCGCCGACTTTGATCGCGGCGTAGAGCATCAGGTTGATGCTCATCGCCTGGCCGATGCGACGGAAGAGGTCGCGGTTGATCGGCAGCTTCAACGCGCCCCAGATCAATCGCACTGCAATGGCTGTCGTGCCCAGGCCTGTGTACACTGCCTGCAAGTAAAACAACAGCGGCAAAGCAGGCGTCCACCAAAGTGGATGGAGTTTGTGCGGCATCAACAGGAATAGCGAACCAAGCGAAGATTGATGCAGCATGGAGAGCACGATCCCCGCGCCCGCGATGATAAAGATGCCGCGCTCGATCCAGCGGATGGGGGTCTTGTATCCCCATTTCTCCAGAAATACTGGCGCGATTTCCAGAACGAGAATGCCTGTATAGAGTGTGATGCACAGGCTGATCTCTTCCAGGAAGGAATGCAGATTGATATAGCCGGGTACAAGGATGTTATAGAACTGGTTCCAGCGGCCAATGTCCAGGAAGAGCAAAATGCCCACGATACCATAGCCGATGAAGCCAGCCAGCACTGCAGGTCGTATCACGGAGTGATAATCTTCGCGGCCCAGAAAGTATGATATGAGCGAGATGGTGAAGGCCGCGCCTGCAACAGGGATCAGGAACAAGTCGATCGTGATCCATAATCCCCACGGATAATGGTCGTTCATGTTAGTTGAAGGTCCGAGCCCGACAACCAGACGATAGATCGCAAGCCCAACGCCAAGTAAAGTGAGAGCAAGCAATGGCCAGAACGAAGCAGGAATCCGTTCGCGTGATCTTGTTAGAGCGGCCATGTATCCTCCCATCCACCGCGCTTGGCAGTAAGGCGTATCATGCCGAGTAAAATCGGTGCGCCGATCAGAATTCCGGGCAGAACGAGCTCAGCCGTCTCTTCGCTGATTTCTGGAATGGAACGCGTGCCCAAATCTTCCAAGCCAAGATTTTCAAATGGGACTGCAGAGAGATACAGAACGGATGTACCACCCGCATCATCCTCACCGTAAATATGATCCACATAACGAGTGGGATTCTCGCTGATGCGTTTTCTTGCCTCAGCGATCAAGTCTCCGCGCTTACCCCAAATCAAAGCACTTGTTGGACAGCGATCTGCGCAAGCAGGACCGCCGATTCCTGGTATGATACGGCTCTCGTAGCAGAAGTGACATTTGGTAACAACCGGGAAGCGCGCCACATCCCATTCGAAACGCGGCACATGGAACGGGCAAACATATTGACAATATCTGCACCCAATGCAACGCTCCGGGTCATACAACACTGGTCCATCACTTGTTTTCTGAAGTGCCTGCACCGGGCATCCACTCACACAAGCAGGATCGACACAATGCATGCATTGTCGCTTTACAAATGAGAATACTCCATCCTTACCCTGATAGAGTTGAATGAGAGTAAATGTATCGGCGGAAAGTTCCGTGGGGGCATCGTAAACCAGACGCGCATCAGGTTCAGGTGTTGTGCCATTCCATTGGCGACACGCGTTGGTACAGGCGTTGCACCCGACACAGATCGTTGCATCATAGAGCATAGCAATCTGCTCATTCGGATCGGTTGGAGGCAAACTCGCCTGCACGGTTTCAGGAACGGCGAGCGCACATCCCACAGCCAGCCCCGCGACTTTGAGAAAATCTCTGCGGCTGATGGTCATCACGCCCTCCTACTGCCTGGCTTTCGTCTCAGGCGGAGTTTCCTCTTTGTCTGGCTTGGAAAGGGCCTGGTATGCCGCAACACCCGCAGCGCCTACAGCAAGTCCTGCCAGAGCGCCGATAACGCCTGCGGTTGCGGGATCAATTTTCTGGCTGGGAAGTTGAACCGGTGCATAGGTATCGGGTGGAGCATATTGCTGGAGATTAGCCAGATTATATACACCCAACTCCCAGAAGTTCGGCTCCGAACAAGCGATACACCCATGGCCGGCTTTGATAGGCCAACTGGTGCCATCGTTGTATTCGACTGCCGGGCAGTTGTGGAAAGTGACTGGTCCTTTGCATCCCATCTTATAGAGACACCATCCCTTTTGGTGCCCCTCATCACCCCAAGCCACCACAAACTCAGCTGCATCAAAGTGACCACGACGCGGGCAATCATCGTGAATGCGCGATCCATAAGCAAACAACGGACGATGCAGATCATCCATCGCAGGAAGTTCGCCAAAGGTCAGGAAGTGAACAACAGCCGCGGTCAGGTTTACCGGATTATACGGGCAACCCGGAAGATTCATGACAGGCTTATCCTTGATTATTTCGGTTACAAAACTGGCACTCGTGGGATTTGGACTTGCGTATGGCCAGCCACCGAATGCAGCGCAGTTCCCTACTGCAACAACAGCCACTGCATTCGCAGCGGCTTCCTGAAGTTGTTGCAATGCGGACTTGCCACCGATCGTACAATAGAACTCTCCCTCACCCACTGGAATTGACCCTTCGATCACAAGCAGATAACCACCTGCCTTGATCGTTGCTTGTTTGGCTTCCTCGGCCAGATTCCCTGAAGCAGCCATAATGGTCTCGTGGTAATCCACCGAGAGAACATCCAACACAAGTTGTGACACCGTAGGTTGAGTGGCGCGCAGAAGGGCTTCAGTACACCCCGCACAATCCTGCATTTCCAACCAAATAACTGGTAAACGTTGCGGCGTTGCCAGTGCGTTCTCAATCCTTGTTGCATAAGAACGCGGCAACGCCAACACCCCAGCCATCATCGAACAGAACTTCAGAAAATCCCGTCGTGAAATCCCCTGCCGAACAGCGGTTTCTTGTATACTGGTTTCCAGCATGAAAACCTCCTTCTCCTCAGCGAGCGGGCAACCAAGTTATTAAACAACCGCAAAGATCATAAGTAAATCTCAATCTTGGACAATTACAACCTATTTCGTTTCAATGAGTGTAGCAAAATGACAAACGCACTTCAATATGACGTTTGTCACGAACTCATAGTGAATATTCGGTATCAACTCCAATTTATCAAAATAGTTCTTGATATGGATGAAGCAGTGATGCCAAGGCTTCCATCATGAAAAGAATAAAATTAAGTGTGTTGCTGCTTATTGATCCTTCCCACCACTAGACATTAACTGATTGTTTCAACAAATCCAATGTGATCTTTACCGCCGGTGGAACTGCTTCTGCAACTGGCGGCGAGAATTCCTCACTAAAATCATGGATATGCTGGGTTACGATGGATTCAATTTCGCGCAGGAGTTATCCAACTTTTGCAGGGTTGCGGTATTCATCAAGATATTTCATATTCTGCAACTTCTCTGATCAACTTCAAGGTTTCCTGTGCTTCTTCTTCATCCATCAAACTGATCGCAAAGCCGACATGGATCAGCGCATAATCTCCCACATTGGCCTCGGGCGTATATTCAAGGCAGGCTTCCTTGACGATCCCGCCGAAGTCAATTCTTGCCATGCGAAGAGAATCTTTTTGATAGATGTCTGTTATTTTTCCGGGAATGCCGAGACACATATGAAACTATCCTTTTGCCCTCACCCTAACCCTTTGCGAAGCACCCTGTGCGCTCCCACCGGGAGAGGATGTGTAGTTTGCAACCATAGCCTGACCCAATGCCAGCCCGCCATCATTGGCCGGTGTTTGGTTATGGAAGTAGACATCAAAGCCATCGTTTTCCAGTCCGTCGCGGACCAAATCCAAGAGGGTTTGGTTTTGCCATACGCCACCGGATAAAGCCACTTCGTTCAAGTCAGTCTTCTTGCGCGCAAGGTTGCAAATATCATCAGATACTTGTGTGATAGTCTTATGGAAACACGCTCCGATCAAGCCGTGCGACACATCCCTGTGAACATCATTGATGATGGCTTTCAATACATCTCTTAGGCGAATCAAGATACCCTCGCTGGTTTCTTCAAAGAGATATGGGTATGCAATTGCAGACGAAATAGATGGTCTCGACAGCACTTCCATTTCAATCGCCGCTTGCGCTTCATACGTAACATCGTTTCGGACTCCGATCAGGCTGGCGACCGCGTCGAAGAGACGTCCCATCGAAGAGGTAGGAGGCGCGTTTAATTTCCTGTCCACTTGTTGTCTGACGATCCTGATATTCGGTTCATCGATGTTCCGCAAGAATGGCAGGTCGCTGATTTCAAGGTCAAGAGCATGAGCGTATCCAACCGCGATCCGCCAGGGATGACGGATGGCAGAGTCACCGCCGGGGAGCGGCAAATATTCAAGGTGTGCGAACCGCTCGAAGTCCGCGTAAGAGGCGAGCAGGATTTCCCCACCCCAGACCGCGCCATCGGTTCCATATCCGGTCCCATCGAAGGAGAGTCCGATCAATCGTCTGTTTTCCAATCCATTATCTGCCATGCAGGAGGCAATGTGCGCGTGGTGGTGTTGAACTCCAATTTGTTGGCCGCTAAAGCGTTTTGCATATTGGGTGGTGAAGTAATGCGGATGCAGATCGTGAGCAACGATCACAGGCTGCACGCGGAAGAGGCGCAAGAGATGCTGGATGCCCTGCTCAAATGACTCGTACGTTTCTGCATTTTCCATGTCGCCGATGTAGTGACTCAGAAAGGCATAGCGGTCGCGTGCAAGACAAAAGGTATTTTTGAGTTCGCCTCCCACTGCAAGAATAGGTTTGGAATCAGAAGGAAGCCGAACCGGATAGGGGGCGTAGCCACGCGAGCGCCGCAGATATGCCGTCGCGTGCTTATCCACACGCAGAACCGAATCGTCACAGCGGATGTGAATATCGCGGTTATGCAGGAGGAACGCATCCGCAAGAGATGAAAGTTTTTGAAGTGCTTCTTCATTGTTTGTGGCAATTGGTTCTTCGCTAAAGTTACCACTCGTCATGACCAGAACTGGTGGAACAGGCTCACACGCAAGCACGGGGTCAGTTTGATTGAGAAGCAGATGATGCAGAGGGGTATAGGGTAGCATCATGCCGAGAGAATCTACATTGGGAGCAATCTCTCCAGAGACTCTAAAGGTTTGTAAGGTGGTCAGGGCCTTTTTTTCAAGAAGGAGAATTGGCTTTTCGCGGCTGGTCAACAACTCACGCTCTTCATCACTGACAGCACAAATCGTTTCGATTACCTTCAGATTGACCGCCATAAGGGCAAAGGGTTTTCGGGCGCGTCCCTTGCGGCAACGCAATTCCGCTACGGCAGATGAATTCGACGCGTCACATGCGAGATGGAATCCGCCCAGACCTTTTATCGCGACGATATATCCTTCACGCAGGAGACGACGCGCTTTGAAAACCGCAAAGATCCGGCATTCGATGCTGGATATTAAGGAATCAAGGTTCAAAGATCGAGGACGCGTTTCGCGCAACTCCACAAATGGCCCACACTCTGGACAGGCAACTGGCTGTGCGTGGAAGCGCCTGTTCAACGGATCGTTATACTCCGTGAGGCAATCGATGCACATGGGGAAATCCGCCATGGTCGTACTTGGGCGGTCATAGGGGATATCCTTGATGATCGTGAAGCGCGGCCCGCAGTTGGTGCAGTTGATGAACGGATACAAATAACGCCTGTCGTCAGGGTCAAACAACTCACGCTCGCAATCAGCGCAAATGGAAATGTCTGCGGAAAT
>DATDRD010000526.1:0-3800 GCA_035291925.1 Anaerolineales bacterium | reverse complement strand
CCAGAGACAACACCAGTGCAGCAAGCAACATAACAGATACGACTTTTAATCGCGATTCCATAGGGCCTCCTCCTTGTACATCCAAATCAATATAACGCCAAAGCCATCGTAAAAGTTCCATATGACTATGCGCCTCCCATAGTATATCTGTTCTTTAAAGATTGTTCAATATCTCATTAATGACTCTTTTTTCCTTATAATAGGAGGGATGCCACGCACCATCCTTCATCTTGACCTGGACGCCTTCTTTTGCGCCGTGGAAGAGACGCGCAATCCAGAGCTGCGCGGCAAGGCTTTTGCAGTTGGAGGAAAGCCGGATGAACGCGGCGTGGTCGCTTCCTGTTCTTATGCCGCGCGACGGATGGGAGTCCGCTCGGCGATGCCGATGGCGAAAGCGCTCAGACTCAGCCCGGGGCTGATCATCGTTTCGTCGCGTCACGCCGTCTATCGCGAGGTCTCGCGCCAGGTTATGCAACTTCTTCATGACCTCACCGCGCTCGTGGAACAGATCTCCATTGACGAAGCTTTTCTCGATATCAGCGATATTCGCGATGAGCCTGAAGCGATCGCGCGTAATTTGCAGGCCCGGGTCCGTGATGAATTACAACTGCCCTGCTCCATCGGGATCGCGTCGAACAAACTCGTCGCCAAGATCGCGACCGAAGTCGGGAAAAGCCTTTCATTAAGGAACACCCAAACCAGGGGAGAGATAGCACCTCCTAACGCGCTGACAATTGTCCCGTTTGGGGAAGAAGCGGCGTTCTTATCCCCATTGCCTGCAGATATGCTTTGGGGTGTCGGTCCAAAAACATTCGCACGATTAACTGATCTGGGAATCCAGACGATTGGCGACATCGCGAAATGGCCGGAGAGTGAGTTGATCCGGCTGTTCGGCGAAAACGGACGTGACCTTGCGCGCCATGCAAAAGGGATTGACGACAGGCCGATCACGACCGAGCGCGAGACAAAATCAATCAGCCAGGAAATCACTTTTTCACGCGATGTGAGAGATGACAAAGTTCTGCAAGAAACATTGCAGGAGATGTCTGCTGAGGTGGGGGCGCAGTTGCGCAGGAATAATCTGGCAGGCAAAACCATCAAACTAAAAATCCGCTGGCCTGACTTCACTACATTAACACGCCAAACGACTTTGAATCATCCAACCGATCAGGAGGATGAGATCGCAAAATCCGCACTGGAATTATTGAAATCTGTCCGCAAACCGAAACAGGCAGTGCGCTTGATTGGCGTGGGTGTAAGCGGCCTGGGTCAACCGGTCCGCCAATTGGGGTTGTGGGATATGGACTCGGAGAGAGCGCGCCGTTTGCAGAACGTGATGGACGAATTGCAGGAGAAGTACGGAAAAGCTGTGATCAAACGAGGCAATGTGAGTTAAGACATCTGAAGTCGTGATTAACGGACGAGAATTGCAGGCCGCATATATGTCATAATTTGACATATATGCGGCTTATGCTTTTCAAGGATGTGACACATGTCCAACACCGCCACACGTCTGATCACCCTCATCTTTCTCCTGCAAAACCAGCCCAACCAGAAGGCATCCGAACTGGCTGAAGAACTCGGCGTTTCGCTACGCACAGTCCATCGCTATTTCGAAATGCTCGATGAAATGGGAATTCCCGTCTATTCAGAACGCGGACCGTATGGTGGATTCTCGCTCGTGCGAGGCTACAAGATGCCGCCACTGGTCTTTACGCTCGAGGAAGCAGTTGCCGTGGTACTGGGAACCGGCATCGTGGAGGAATTGTGGGGCGAGTTGTATCGCCAAGCCGCGCGCGGCGCACTGGCAAAACTTGAAAATCTGCTTCCCGATGAACAAGTCCGGGAGGTGGCATGGGCGCGGGGCTCGCTGGTTGCTACCGGAATGCACCGCGCGGACCTCAAGGCACAGACACCCGCATTGGAAAAGCTACGCCGGGCGATTCGTGAACACCGAAGCGTAAACATGAATTATCAGAGCAGTCAGGTTCCACATCCGTCCCAACGCGGGCTGGATCCATACGCGCTGGTTCACCGCTGGGGTTGGTGGTACGCGATTGGATTCTGTCATGTGCGGCAGGAGATTCGTACCTTTCGCGTCGATCGCATCTCTGAAGTCACTTTGCTGGATACATCTTTCACCACATCACCTGACTTCAATCTGCAATCCTATTTGAAGAATGAACCCCGCACCCAAACACATATCACCGCCCGCCTTCGCTTCGAACCGAGGTCCGCAAATATTGTTGCAGGAAACCACTCTTATTGGGAAACTGTCGATCCAAAACCGGACGGCTCCGTGGAAGTCACATTTCCCGCGCCAACACTCGAATGGGCGGCAAGCACCACGCTCGCATACGGCCCGGCAGTTGAAGCATTGGAACCACCCGAACTACGCCTGATGGTTGCAGATTGGATCAAGTCAACCGCGAGCAAATATGCATAAAGGGAAAACTTCCATGAACGACAAAACCATCGAATGGCTTCTAAAAAGCGAACCCTGGATCGAATATCGTACGCGCGTGGATTTGCTCGAACAACCAGAGACTGATCCACAAGTGATCTCGGCGCGCAAAGCAATGCTGGCTGACCCAAAGATCAAAGCTCTGCTAGCCGAGTTAACGGATTGGCCCGGCACTGTGCTTAATAGTCATAAATCCGCCAGCCAATCATTCCACAAACTGGCGTTCATCGCGGATTTGGGATTATACGTCAGCGATCCACCCATGAAGAAAATCGCGCACAAAGTAATGGGACATCAATCCAAACAGGGACCCTTCCAACTGCCCACGAATATTCCAACGCATTTCGGCGGGAGCGGGCAGGATACATGGGCCTGGGCGTTGTGCGACGCGCCTGTCCTGCTTTCATCCTTGATCCAGGTGGGCATGCGCGAAGACCCACGCGTACAAACCGCAATTGATTATTTGGATAGTCTGGTTCGCGAAAATGGCTGGCCCTGTGCTGTCTCACCGGAGCTGGGGAAATTCCGCGGTCCCGGGCGAAAAGAAGACCCATGTCCATACGCCACATTGGTGATGTTGAAAACGCTGGCGTATGTGCCTGAATTGCGCGAAAGCAAGTCCGCGAAAGTTGGAGTGGAAACACTGCTTTCGCTTTGGGACAAAAGCAAGGAACTCCATCCGTATATGTTTTACATGGGTACAGACTTCCGCAAGCTCAAGGCGCCGCTATTCTGGTACGACATCCTGCATGTACTCGATGTGTTGAGTCGGTTTGAATGGGCAGGGAGGGACAAGCGGTTCAAACAAATGTTGGATCTCGTGAAATCAAAAGCAGATGCCGACGGGCGATTTACCCCCGAATCAATTTGGACGGCGTGGAAAGACTGGGACTTCGGCCAAAAGAAAGTCCCTTCGAAAGGATTGACATTGTTCATTCAACGGATTTTGAAGAGAATCAACGAAGGAGGCTAATATGAAAAACAAATTTGAAATCAAAACAGTGGATGCAGGCAACGTAGATGAGACCGGTTTCTTTTGCTATATGAGCAAGCGCAAGGAACCGGGCTACAAGCAAAAACGCGATTGGCTGGAGGCGCGCTTCGCCGAGGGCATGAAGATCAAGATCCTGCACGAAAACGGCGGGCGGGATGTGGCGTTCATCGAATACATCCCCGGCGAGTATGCGTGGAGGGCTGTCCATGCGCCCGGATACATGGTCATCCACTGTCTGTGGGTGGTGGGAAAAGGCAAAGGGAAAGGATATGGAAGCTGCCTGACCAAGGAATGTATGGACGATGCCCGCGCGCAAAAGATGCATGGTGTTGCCATGTTGAC
>DATDRD010000525.1:0-11408 GCA_035291925.1 Anaerolineales bacterium | reverse complement strand
CCGGATCAACGATCAGTGGCGAATCTGTTTTGAATGGATGGCTGGCAAAGCCCGGAATGTCGAGATCGTTGATTACCATTCGTGAGAGGAGCAGTATATGGATAAGACTCTTTCCCCAATTCATCCTGGCGAAGTGCTTTTAGAAGACTTCATGAAGCCGCTCAAGTTGACTCAATATCGTTTGGCGCAGGATATGGGTGTTCCGCCTCTTCGCATCAATCAGATTGTTCATGGCGAACGCTCCATCACAGTTGACACTGCCATGCGGCTGGCACGGTATTTTGGGACGAGCGCAGGAGTTTGGCTGCGGTTGCAGGTGCGCTATGATCTTGAAGTGGCAGAAAAGAGCATTGGGGAACGAATCAAGCGCGAGGTGAAAGTCTCGCATCGGCCAACAGCGGGATTATAAGTAAATATCCAGTAATAGGCGATCTAATAACATGGAAATAAATCACGGCAATGGATGAGAAAGTAGGACAATAGTAGGACATACAGGCTAAAAAGCATCGGAAATATTGTACAGATTGGATATTTAGGGGCGGAAATTCCCTTCTATAGATGTTAAGATTTGCTTTTTGAATCTAGGCAGCCACCTCAGAGGCTAGACCCAATTCTGCGCAATAACAGCCGAACAGGTTCAGGACTTCCTGTGCCCGTTGGGTAAAGGCCGCCAGGGTTTTATCAACCGAGTGAACCAGGTGTTCAAAGGCCGCAAAGTATTTATTATGCGTGGCTTCTTTCTTCACTTTTCGCCAAAGATACTCAATCGGATTGTAATCTGGAGAATAAGAAGGAAGTTGGTAGACCGTCAGACGCGACGGGTGAGCCGCAAAGAATTGCCGGGTGGCTTGACTGGTATGGTACTTGGCTCCATCTTGAATCAGAAACAAGGGCTGGCGGGTTTGGCGCAAGACTTGGCTCAAGAAGGCCTGGTAGCTCTGGCTGGTGAACTTGTCGGCGCTGGCTTGATAGAAGAAGCGACCCGAAAAATACTCGATCAGGCCAAAGACCTTGTAGCCTTTACGCTTACCACTGGTTTTGACGGTCGGTTGGACTCCTTGCCGGGCCCAGGTATAGGAGAGCGATCCCCATTGCGGGAAACTGGCTTCGTCGCCTCAACTGCCAGCACCGACGCGCAGACGGCTGCTGTCCCGCCAGCAGGCCCATACCTCATCAAGGGAGCGACGCTCCCCGACAGCGTCCTCCCGGGCGTGAAGGATATCGTCGCGTATATTGATGCCGGAAATTCCTTCCCCGCACTTGAATTCCTCTCCCCGATAAAGGGCCCAGCGCTTGAGCAGCTCTGTGTTGCCGTTGCAACCGGCCAGATGACGGCCGCGGAGGCTGCTGCTGCCTACGACGAGGATGTTAAGAAGCAGGCGGAGCAGCTCGGTATACCGGGCTGGTAATCAGCTTGTTTTGACGTTCGGTACTTCTGTTATTCTGAGGGCTGGGGCTACCCCCCGGCCCTCAGATCTCAGGAGGCTTGAAGGCAAAGGATGACAGCGAGGTACTATGCTAAACAACGAGCGGTCGCGGGCAGTCCTGCGGACGTATCCTCATTGGTTTTATCTTCCGGCAGCGCTCGTGTTCGGCGTGTTCTTCGTTGTGCCAACGGCGCTGGCGTTCTACTTCAGCCTGACCCGCTGGTCGCTTTTTGACGCAACGTTTATTGGACTCGACAACTACGACACGTTTCTAGCGATGCCCAGCTTATGGCCGGGCTGCGCAACACGCTCATCTATGCCGTTCTAACAAGCGGACTCAAAGTGATCATCTCGCTGCCGCTCGCCATGCTGCTCACCTCGAATATCCGGCTCAAGGGGCTTCTGCGGGGCATTATCTTCTTCCCGGTGCTGGTAAGTACCGTCGCAGTTGGGATCACGTTCTCCACGCTCATGCAGCCGTCCGTGGGTCTCATCAACACAGTTCTCGGATCCCTCGGGCTCCCGCAGCCGCAGTGGCTGGGGAACCCAGCCCTCGCTCTATACTCGGTGGCACTGGTTGACGTATGGAAGGGAATCGGCATAGCGACGGTGATCTTCATCGCGGGCATATTGTCGATCCCGCTGGATTACTTCGAAGCAGCGCGGCTCGAGGGTGGAACATGGGTGAAGTTCCGCCACGTCATCCTTCCACTGGCACGCAACGCGACGTTCACGGTCATCCTGCTGTCGTTTATCGGCGGGCTGCGGAGCTTCGACCTGATCTGGACCATGACCCACGGCGGTCCCGGCTTCGCATCGGACGTGCTCACGTCGGTGATCTACAAGGAGTATCAGGCGGGGTTCTATGGCTTGTCGACCGCTGGCAATGTCGTGCTCTTCATTCTTGTCACGATCATCGTCTATCCGCTGATGCGATTCTTTAATCGAATGGAGCTTGAGCTATGAAAGTCCGCAAGTTCATTGCGAGCGTTTGGCTGGACGTTGTATCTCTCGTCATCATCGGCATTGTCTTTGTCGTGCCGTTCATATTCATCTTGCTGACTGCCTCCAAGACACGCCAGGAGGCTTCCCTCTTCGAGTTCAGTTGGCCGAGCAAGTTTCTGCTGATCGAGAATATCCGCGAAGTCATGGCTTTTGGCGACAACCGCATGTTCCTGGCGTTGTGGAACAGTACGCTCCTGACCGTGGGCTCGGTTACGCTGATCGTCCTGCTCTCTGCGCTCGTCGCTTTCGTAATGCAGCGGCGTCGCGATCGGATGGCGTCGATCGTCAGTTCGATCATGCTTGCGGGGCTCATCATCCCTCCGGCTGTTGTGCCAACGATCTTCCTTCTGCAGTGGATTGGCCTCTACAAGACACTCCTCGGTCTGGTCATGG
The DNA here is from genome assembly GCA_035291925.1 of Anaerolineales bacterium. Classification (GTDB taxonomy): domain Bacteria; phylum Chloroflexota; class Anaerolineae; order Anaerolineales; family Villigracilaceae; genus Defluviilinea. The sequence goes on along the minus strand of DATDRD010000525.1, from coordinate 8,583 downwards.
TCGAAGTCGCATTCACCATGCCCTTTGCGATCCTGATCTTCCGTGCGTTCATGGCCTCCATCCCGAGTGAGATCGATGAGGCCGCAATCATGGATGGCGCATCTCCGTGGCGCGTATTCTTCTCCATCATTCTGCCGCTGTTGCGGCCTGCCATTATTACGGTGATCGTCGTCTCGTCTGTTGGCATCTACAACGACTTCGTCGGACCGCTCTACTTCCTCCCTGGCTCGCAGAACGTCACCGTGCAGTTGACGATGTACAGTTTCATCAGCCAGTTCAGCTCGCAGTGGAACCTGCTCTTTGCGAATGTGGTCGTCATCACTATTCCACCCCTTATCATGTTTATGTTCTTCCAGCGGCAGATCGTTTCGGGGATGACGGCTGGCGCGATCAAGGGTTAAATTTCATTTGGAAGAGCGCAAATCTGGCAGAAAAAGATTTTCCTGGTTCACGATCCAGTAATTGCAAGTGCCCTGCAGAAGATAACCCGGCCACCCCCAAGTTAAATCGGCAAAGGAAATCATATGTCTTTGATTGTTTCAAACTTAACATGCGAATATCGAACCAACCCTCTGGGGATTGATATGCTTCAGCCACGCCTGAACTGGCAATTGGCTTGAATCATCTGGGGTCATTGGCAGATGTGCGTGGTGTTCTACGAAATTCATTTCCGCCTGAAATCTATGAACCGAAACAAACTGCGGATTGGGATGAAGCGTATTCCCGTTTATTGAAAGTGATGAAAACTTAATGCGATATATAAAGATTGCCCAACTCGAAAAACCCGTTTCAGTCATTGGGCTAGGAACGGCGTCGAGCGCGTTTACGCCAAACACTTATGACCGCGCCGCGGAATTGCTCGATGTATTTCTTAAGGCAGGCGGGAACTGCATTGACACCGCGCATATCTACGGGTTTGGCAACAGCGAAAAAACCTTGGGGCGCTGGTTCCAAGAATCTGGGCGGCGCGAAGAATTGGTTTTAATCACTAAAGGCTGTCATCCCGTTGTTGACCATGAGAATCCATTTGCCAAACCCTGGGTGCCGCGCCTCACGCCCGAAGCGATTCGGGTTGATCTCAGCGAAAGTCTGGAGCGATTGCAAACCGATATCATTGATATCTATCTCCTGCATCGCGATGATGAATCCGTTCCGGTTGGCGCACTCGTCCAAGCGCTGAATCAAGAACAGATGCGCGGACGTATCCGCACGTTTGGGGTATCGAACTGGCGCGTCGAACGCATCGCCGAAGCCAATCAGTATGCGGCGCAACATGGGTTGAATGGATTAGTAATTTCCAGTCCAAACCTGAGTCTGGCGAAGCCCAACAAAATGCTTTTCCCTGGCACGCTGTTTGCTGACGAAGCAACTCGTCAATGGCACAGAACCGAGCAATTACCTTTGCTCGCATGGTCGCCACTGGCCACAGGTTTTATGAGTGGCAAATTCCTGCCCGATGATACAAGCGACGAAAACATGACGCAAGTTTACTATTCGGATGAGAATTTTGAGCGTTTGCGGCGCGCGCAAATTTTAGCAAGCCGCAAAAATGCGACATCAGCGCAAATAGGGTTGGCGTACGTCCTACAGCAAGCATTTCCTGTGATTGCGCTCATCGGCTCGACAACGGTGGGAAATTTGGAGAGCGCGCTCGGCGCGTTGAATGTCGAATTGAATCTTGAAGAGATGGAGTTTCTTGATCTCAATATTCAAGATGGTCGAGAGATATAATGGAAATCGCTATTGTCGGTGTAGGCAAAGTTGCTGAGGACAATTACATCCCTACTCTGCTACATCACAAAGATGTATCCCTAACCTGCTATTCCCGCACCTCGGAGCGGGCGGAGGCGACTGGCCAGAAGTTTGGCGTACGCACGGCGCGGACACTGGATGAGTTATTTGAGCGACAGCCGCAAGCGGTTTTCGTTTTGACTCGTGAAGAACAACGCTTCGAGGCGACGCAAGCCTTGTTACCTTTCAAACCGAAACGTCTATTCCTCGAAAAGCCGCTGGTCGCGAGGGGCGGGCAAGCCCATGTCGTCCCGCAAGATTTTTGGGATGCGAAAACCCTGCTTCTACAGGCTCAGGAGGCGAAGGCTGAGGTTGCAATGGTTTTCAATTACAGGTTCTTCGACCAGATACAACGCGCTCAGCGCTTGATTCAGGAGCGCAACTTCGGTGATGCAATTAGTGTGGTTGCCCTAACCCACTTTGCCTGTTGGAGCCATTGCATTGACCTGATCCTGGAATTCGTCGGTCCTCTGCGTGAGATCTCCGCTCAGCAGGGTAACCAGCCCTATCCCTTCGAGGGCGGAGAAGTGTCGGATGTAATTGCCTCGTTTCTAATCGGCAACCATGCTAGTGGAGTACTTCTTGGCACAAGCGGAATCAACTGGAATTTCCCTCTCTTTGAATTGACTGTCAACTTTGAAGGCGGGCGGATTCACTTCCGTGACCTCGACCAAAATATGGAGGTGCTCGACTATCGCAGTAAAGTCCACGAAATATTCTCCCCCAGCCGTGACGAGTCGCGCTGGACAAAGTACAATGAATCGTTCGAAAAATCCATTGATGCCTATCTCGACTCCATCCGCAAGGGCGCTCCGCCACCAGTTCCTGGCATTGCCGGTCTCTTGGAATTGCAGTTTGAGGCGAGTCTAAAGAAGTCTAGGGCCGAGCACCGTCCTGTTGTCTCTTCAGAGGAATTCCCAACCGATCCTGTTCGCTGACGAATCCGCAACTCCAAGAATTTTCCAGAGGTAACCATGACTCAATCTGAATCAAACACTCTCATCCTTTCCGCTTATTGCAGGAGTAACGACACATGGGTACTCGTTTAGAAAACAAAGTTGCATTTATTACGGGAGCGGGGCGCGGAATTGGGCGGGCTATCGCGCACAAGATGGCGCACGAAGGTGCGATGATTGCGCTCGCTGAAATTGATTTTGAGAGTGCACAAAGCGCAGCGGAAGAACTTCTCAAGCAAGATTGCCAAGCCTTAGCCATCCAAACAGATATTACCCTTGAAACGGAGGTTCAAGCCGCAGTTAGCCGGACAATAGATCGTTTTGGGCGAGTCGATATTCTCGTCAATAACGCTGGCAAAAACTTCTACTATGATGCCACTACGATGTCGGAAGCGGATTGGGATAACGCGATGAACGTCGATGTAAAAGGGGCCTGGCTATGCTGTAAGCATGTCCTTCCTTCGATGAAAGCTGCAAAAGCCGGCTCAATCATTAACATTGCCAGTGTTCATGCACGGATAACTGCCCCAAAATATTTCCCGTATGCTGCTGCAAAGTCTGCTCTGGTTGGCTTAACACGAAATCTCGCGCTTGACTATGCCGCTTACAATATTCGCGTCAACGCAATTTGCCCCGGGTGGGTGAGAACGGCACTGGTTCAGGGTTGGTTTGATCAGCAAGCTGATCCCAAAGCGACAGAAGATCGTGTGTTGAGCTTCCAGCCTCTTCAGCGCATCGGTACGCCAGAGGAAATTGCGAATTTTGTAGCATTTGTCGCGAGCGATGAGGCGAGCTTTATTACAGGTGCCGAACTCGTGATTGATGGCGGCATGAGCATCATGTTCGCGCACTAAAAAAGAAAGCAAAGGAGTTCGTATGAAATCAACTATGTCTGCCCTCGTTTACGAGGCACCTCTGCAAATGAACATGCGCCAGGTGCCGGTTCCTGTTATTCAGCCTGACGAGGCGCTTATCCAAGTCGCTTATTCTGGCATTTGTGGTTCAGAGTTAAGCGGTTACGAAGGGAAAAACTCTCTGCGCAAGCCACCCTTGATTATGGGGCACGAGTTCAGCGGTTATATCGAAGCGATAGGCAGTGCTGTTGATCGCCCTGAATTGAAAGTGGGAGTAGCGGTCACGGCAAATCCACTCGTGAGTTGCAGGCAGTGCCGCTACTGCTTGAGCGGGAAACAACAGTTGTGCCCAAAGCGTAAATTGTTGGGCGCCCACTTACCGGGAAGCAATGCAGAATTTGTCGCGATACGTGCCGACGCCCTATTTCTGATTCCGCCTGAACTCTCGCTTACCATGGCTGCATTGGTCGAACCTGCGGCATGCGCTCTTCATGCGGCAGTACTCGCCACGCCATCACCTGACGAACAAAGTCTTGTGGTTGGGGCGGGTCCAATCGGACTCATGGTCATTCAGGCACTGGCAGATCGAGGAATAAGTCAGGTATTTTGCATTGACTTAAATGCGGAGCGCTTGGCGATGGCGGAGAAACTGGGAGCCGTTCCGGCCACATTCGAGTCGCTCGCAGCCCAACCAGTAGATATTGTGGTTGATGCTGTTGGCGCCTCGGCGACGCGGCAAGGATGTGGTCGTGTAGTGCGATCCGGCGGGCGTATTGTCTGGATCGGCCTTCACGAGTCAGAGACAGCCTTGCCCGTGAACGACTTCATCCGTCGGGGAATTGCCACCTATGGATCGTTTGCATATACACCAATTGATTTCGATAACGCTCTCCAGGCGCTTGCTCAAAAGCGCATCACGCTTGAGGACGCATGGACACAAATTGAACCGTTGGAAAACGGCACAGCCTGCTACGAGAAACTATTGCATGGAGCCCCAATATCTAAAATCTGGCTTACGCCTAAGGATTGACTTGAATGAAAATTACCGCCGTGACCCCTCTTGTGCTGGGAACTCCCTGGCGAAATCTAACCTTCGTCAAGGTTGAAACGGATAGCGGACTTTATGGTTTAGGTGAAGTTCGTCTTGCCAACCGTACCAACGCGCTACTGGGTTACCTCAGTGAGGCCATGCCGCGCTATGTCATCGGGCATGATCCGTTTGATATCGAAGACCTTGTCTCAAAGATGATGATCGGCGACTTCGGACGCGTGGGTGAAATCACCATGTCTGCCGTTTCGATCATAGAAATGGCTTGCTGGGATATTACGGGGAAATCGCTCGGTCTTCCTTGCTACCGCTTGATGGGTGGTGCAGTTCGAGATCGCATCAAGGCGTATGCCAATGGCTGGTACACAGTAGAACGCACGCCGCAGATGTTCCATGAAGCCGCACTGCGTGTGGTGGAACGTGGCTATCTGGCGCTTAAGCTCGATCCCTTTGGCGCTGGGCGTTATGAACTAACGTTGGATGAGCAGGCGCGTGCAGTGGATTTAGTCGCCGCTGTTCGGGATGCCATTGGGCCGGAGCGCGATATTATGCTGGAAATGCACGGTCGCTTTAACCCGGCTACAGCTATTTTGATGGCAAACAAACTGGAAAAATTCCGTCTGGCTTGGATTGAGGAGCCCGTCCCACCCGAGAATTTGTCCGAACTAAAGCGGGTAGCAGAACGGGTTTCTATTCCGATTGCCATTGGCGAACGCTTGCATACCATGAACGAATTTCGCCCGCTGTTTGATCTATACGCGGTTGACATTGTTCAGCCTGATATTACCCACTTTGGCGGGCTAACGCTCACCCGTCGACTGGCAGCTTGGGCAGATGTTTATAATGTGCTGATTGCCCCTCATAATGTGGGCGGTCCAGTCAGCACAGCGGCGGCGCTGCATGTGGCGGCTTGTACACCGAATTTTATGATTCAAGAGCATTTTAACGACTTCGCGGATTCGTGGGTGAAACAGGCAGCTCCAGGTGTGCCGGAAGTTGTAGATGGTTATTTTTCCCTGCCCACTGCCGCTGGTCTTGGAGTTGAACTCAACGAATCTGTGTTCAGCGAGCATCCCCAGATTGAAGCGCATTTCAACCTTTTTAAAGATGAATGGCATCGTCGTGATCAAGGTAAAACAAATGAGAGCACAAGATAATTTGAGGGATGCGAACCCCACTTTTTTCGCAGACGAAAAAACTTATATGCAAATCAAAGGATAATTAATTGAAACTTTTAACTTTTCACCGTAACAACGTTTTGCAATTAGGTATTCGCACGGAAGAGGGCGTGATAGATGTCGCTCAGGCTTCCGAGGGACATGCGGGGATTCCGCTCACGATGGACGCGGCCATTCGCGGCGGGGCGGAGGCGATGAAGGCTTTGCAGGGTGTGGTGAAACAGCCTGCAGTTAACTGGCTTTTGAATGAACAGGATTTGCAGCCCGGACCCTGCGTGGGGACTCCGGAAAAACTTATTTGCATCGGGCTGAATTACAAACGCCACGCACGGGAGACGGGGATGGCTGTACCGGACGTGCCGGTGCTGTTTTCGAAGTTCAACAATACGCTCGCGGAAACAGGCCAGCCAATTCCCTTGCCGGACAATGCTGTCCAATATGATTATGAGGTTGAATTAGGGGCGGTGATTGGAAAGGAAGCACGGTATGTTGGCGCGGACGAGGCGCTGGATTATGTATTTGGTTATTTCACTGTCAATGACATGAGCGTGCGGGATTTGCAATTCCGCACGTCCCAATGGTTGCTCGGCAAAACCCCCGACAAATTTTTCCCTACTGCCCCATATCTGGTGACCGCCGATGAAGTGGGCGATCCGCAAAATTTGGGACTTTCCTGCTGGGTCAACGGAGAACTTCGCCAGAATTCCAATACTGCCGATATGATTTTCAGCGTGGCGGAGAGTATCAGCTACATCAGTCAGTACATGACGCTCAAGCCGGGGGACGTGATCTCGACGGGGACGCCGGAGGGGGTGGTGTTGGGTATGAAGGAGAAGAATTGGCTGAAGCCGGGGGATGAGGTGGTGGTGGAGGTTGAGGGGTTGGGGAAGTGTGTGAATCGGATGGTGAAGGCGATGTCAAACCCGATATGAAAAAAGCGACCTTGGAAATTCTGCCTATCTCGCAGTTTATTCACCCATCCCGTGTCCTTACCTCTTATCTGCATCGCGTACGCCAACGACGCGTCCTACTTTCGACTCGTGCCGCAAGCCAAAACACCTGGAAACGAAACAACAGTTCAAGAAATCAAGGAGGTTTTGTGAAATGGCAAAAGATCTAGAACGAATAAAGCGAACTAGAAAGGCCTTGCACCAGCAGCAAATTGATGCGTTGGTATGCCGCCTGCCTGAGAATATTGTCATGCTCACAGGTTATTGGCCGATGAACGGATTTGCATTTCTTGTTTTTCCGGTTGACAAAGAACCCATTTTAATTGCGCCTGTTCCGGAAGAAGAATTGGCTCGGGAAGGCTGGGTAGAGGATCTCCGGACTTTTAAGTGGGGCTTGGTAGATAGCGGGGACCCCTACGTGTCCATCGCTTCTCTGCTCAAACAAGCAGCAGTAGAGCTGGGTTTGGTCGGCAAGCGGATAGGCTATGAAGGTTCCTTTGAATTCATCGCCGCTCCGTATGTAGGTGCAGAACCAAGTGTCTTCTCTCAGGCCAGCTTGGCTATGTTTCAGAATGCATTCGGTGAGAACCTGTCTGATGCTACCAGCTTGATCCACAAGCTGAGACTCTATAAAACTCCGGCTGAGGCTGAGCGTCTGCGTACGGCCAATGATATTGCGAGGATTGGCCTGCAAGCCTTTTTTGAGAATGTCGTCCCCGGCAATAGCGAAATCCAAATTGCTGCCGCAGTCGAAACTGCAATCATGCAAGGTGGAACAGGTTATAAGGGAGTAAAAGTGGCGAGAGCGTGGGCATCAGTGATGTCTGGCCCCCGTGGTGTCGCCGCTTATAAGCCTCATCTTCTTTCTACTCAACGCCGGATGGAGGAAGGCGATTTTGCCCTGCTTGAGTTGGCGGCAGTCGTAGACGGTTGGTGGTCTGATCTCACACGAACACGTGTTGCTGGTCATGCTAGGCCCGAAGATTGCGAAAAATGGAAGGCAGTGGTTGATGCCCAAAGCGCTGCCTTAGCAGTTATTAGACCGGGTGTGGCTTCCAATCAAGTCGACAGGGCCGCTCGGGAGGTCATTGAACAGCGCGGGTTGGGTTCCTATTTTATTCATCACACCGGGCACGGCTTAGGTTTGCGATATCACGAACCTGAACCATTCTTACATCCCGCAGTCGAGACGATCCTGGAGGCCGGTATGGTCTCCTCGGTGGAACCCGGCATCTACATTGAGGGTTGGGGAGGCATGCGCTGCGAAGATAATATTATGGTGACTGAAGGCGGTGTAGAAATCCTTTCCGAATTTTCACGCCAATTGGCCGATTGATTATCTCTCCAATAATCCACTGACTACAATACTCACCGGAACAAGGAGCAAGGAACATGAAACTGGCAGGTAAGAGAGCGATTGTAACTGGCGCTGATGTGGTCGTTATCACTATCCCGCCCCTCATCATGTTCATGTTCTTCCAGCGACAGATCGTTTCGGGGATGACGGCTGGCGCGATCAAGGGTTAAATTTCATCTGGGAGAGCGCCGATCTGGCAGGAAAAAAAACTTCCAGGTTCACCATCCAGTAATTACAAGCGCCCTACAAAAGATAAACCCGCTACCTCCAAGTAAATTGGCAAAGGAAATCATTATGTCATTGAATGTTTCAAACTTAACCTGCGAATATCGAACCAACCCTCTAGGGATTGATGTGCTTCAGCCGCGCCTGAGCTGGCAATTGGAAAGCGATCAGCGTGGTACTCGCCAGACTGCTTATCGCATCCTTGTGGCTGCGTCTGAGACCGC
>DATDRD010000524.1:0-4608 GCA_035291925.1 Anaerolineales bacterium | reverse complement strand
GACCTCTTCGTCCTGCCCGGAACCGGCGGATTGGCCGTCCAGCAAGCGATGAGTTACGGGCTTCCCGTTGTTGTCGCCCAGGGAGATGGCACGCAGGACGATCTGGTGCGAAAAGAGAACGGATGGCAGATCCCGCCTGATGATTTTGGCGCGTTGGTGTCCACCATGAAAGAGGTGTTATCGGATGTAACGCGTTTGCGAAAGATGGGTGAAGAGTCTTATCGGATTGTGAAGGAAGAGATCAATATCGAGAAGATGGTTGAGACGTTTGTAAAAGCGTTAAGTCTGACCGTTCGAAAATGAATTGACCGCGTCCTCCATGTTGTTGTAAATAAGGATGTTTTGCAAAAAGCCGGCGATATTCAACACGTAATAAATTTCGGGATTTGGACAGACCAGTTTCAAATAAGGGGATTTATATGGCTCTTCGCCATGCTTGCGTATGATTTCCACGTCGCTTTGAGGTGTGAACAAATTAAAGATTTTGTGGATCGCACGTAGACCGGCGCTGGTCAGAATTTCCAAGTCTGATAAATCAAGCAAGAGATATTTCGAGCCATCCTCATAGGCCTGGCGGGCGCGGTCGAGTAATTGATGTTCAGTATTTCCATGAAGATGACCGCTCAAATGCAGAATAGTCACGGGCACTTCCCCATGAATTTGTGACGAAGTGATATTTAGCTCGCTCATGATCCACACTCCTTGTGATGCGTAAAAGCAAGTTTCACGGTCTTTCCACGTTTACCCACATCTGTTCCCCATTCGTTGTGATCTCTATCCAGCCATTTTGATCGGTACGCAATAGAGCGTAGTCCTTCACGGATTCCAGCACGTCGCGATCCGGCATACCATTCTGGTCCGCCGCATCCACGCTCAAGACAACCAACTCCGGATTCAAATTCGTAATCCATTCAGGCGGGTTCGACGCGGCATATCCGGAATCTGCAAGTGACAACACACTCACAGGCCCTATGCTTGCGCCTTCCTGCAATTCGTCCAGGGCTTCGAAGCTCATGCCAATGGGCAATAATGCGCGGAAACTTTGCCACTGGATCAACAACACTGCGCCGCGCGGGCCCGTTGTCAACACACGCAACGTGGCACCGTCGCCCAGATCCAACACCTGATTCGCTTCCACGTTCTCAACCGGGATAGACTGGACGGTTAAATATTCATTCAATACGCGCGATGAAAATGAAGCCTGTGTGTTTCCACTCCATACCACGGCATCAGGCGGGTAACGCTCGATGACTCGCGGCAATGCGGCAACATCATCTTCCTCCGTCCCTGCAACAACCAGCCAATCCAGTTTGCGGTTGAAGGATGGCAACCTTCGCCCCAATTCATCGGAAAGCGTTGTCACGCTTGGCCCGCCGTTTACCAGGACGTACTTTCCCGACGGCGTTTTGATCAACACTGCATCCGCTGAACCGACATCTAAAAACGTGATGTGCAGGAGTCTATCCGGGATGGCGACCGCCGCGCGCGAAACCAGTAACAAAGCCAGTACGAGGACGACCAGCCCGATTCCCACGGGGACTTTGGTCTGTCTCCCTTTAAGGGATTGGATGCCCTCTTTTAAACGGGCCCCGCCAAACGTCACGGAGAGAAGCGCCGCGTAAAACAGGATCACGAACCAGATGGAGAGTTCGCCAAGGAAGATAGTCCCATGCGGCACGCGGTCGAATAGTTCCACCATACGGATCGTGTATACAACGAATGGCCACGCGACCCATGTTGCGATCTGACCGAGTGGAACCCACACAAGACTGAGCAGGACTGCGAGACCGCCAAGGATCATCACCGCAGGCTGCGCGGGAAGAATGAACGGGTTGGCGAGGAACGAAACGAGCGAAATGCGCTGGAAGTGATACGCCATGATTGGAATTGTAGTCAATTGTGCGGCCAGGGTGAGGAGAACGAATTCAGAAAAGAGTTCTGCGAAACGCTCGGCCGTTGAGGTTGGAAAATATTTCGTGATGATTCCGTTGGCAAACTGCGAGAATGGTTCTGCATAAAGGATGAGACCCAGCGTGGCAAAGAACGAAAGTTGAAAGCCGACATCCCAAATATACAATGGATTCCACAAACACATTAACAAAGCGACAGCAAGAAGCGTGTTCAGCGCGAACTGGCGGCGGCCCACCTGCCTGGCAAATAACGCGAGGCTGCCCATGAGCGCGGCGCGCACGACCGCCGCGCCACCACCGACCAGAATTGTATACAGGATGATACCAAGAATTGCCAATACCGCGCCGCGCCGCGGGCCCAAAAAACGGCTGAAGAATACAACGAACAATCCTGCAATGATGCTCATGTTGAAGCCCGAAATCGCGATAATATGCGCGGTGCCTGTGTTCTTGAAGGCTTGTTGTAATTCCTGGGTGAGACCCGTATCCACGCCGAGCAGAATGCCCGCCAGCAAAGAAGATTCAGGGTCAGGGAACATGCGATAGATGTTATCGAGTGATCTCTCTTTGATCGCATATAACACTGCGGATATCGGATTACCGCCCTTGCCTGGCAGTACCGTCACTTCGGCGCTGGACATATAGGAGTGGATCTGCTGCGCGGCGAGATAATCACGATAAGAGAAATCTTCATTCTCAGGCGGTGTCTTCAACTTGCCGCGTAAGCGCAGGCGATCTCCATAATGGAATACTTGATTATTGGAGGCGCGCACCAGAATCAAGCCATGTGCAGTCAAGTCACGGTCACCGGTATCCACCTTCTCAACGTCCAGGCGCAGGTTTGTGTAGCTATCGCGATAATCAGGTGGTTCAACAAGTGTACCTGTGATGAGCAGGTCGTAGTCGCGGTCGTTGTAATAAGCGATGTGAAAAGCGTCAAATTCTGGAATGGAAAGTTGATAGCGCGCCGCGCCGAGGAAGAGAGCAAAGAAAAGGACAAAGGTGAAAGGCTGAAGGATGAGGGATGAAGGATGAAGACGTGGAGCAAGAATTCGTAAAAGAATTGCAAGAAATAGAGCAAAAAACGCAAGCGCGCCCCAAACCAAAACGGACAGAGAAACGAGACTTGCTAAAATAATCCCCGCAAGGAAAGCAAGCGAAAACCACATCAGCGGAAGCTGTGTGGTCAACTGTTCCTGTAGTCGCGATGAAGCGGGAGGATTGGTTACGGTCCCCATGCAGCATCAACCTACTTATTGGGTCTCATTCGGATTTGGCCTGGTTGCATTACAACAAAAGCGTTTTGAATTTCAGTCCCCTGTTCACGGATCATTTCAGTAATGGCCTCTTGTAATGATTTCCTTGCATTGCCTGGGTAGCGGATCAGAATGACTCCTGCTGAATCGACCTGGCTTGCAAAAACTAGTTGTCCAAAATCCTTGTCTTCGGCGCGCAAAGCCTTGACGACCCCGAAATCGCAACTTTCATCTGCCAGAAACCGCAACGCGGCCTCACTCATGAAGTGACTTGTAAAATAATCGTTTCGTGTGCAAGGGAAGCCGCCGCGTAAGCGAAAGCAGCCTGAATATCTTTCTTTTCGAGGCGCGGATAAGCCTCCTGCAAATCTTCTTCAGTTGCCCCTTCGCTGAATTTTCGTAAGATGAGTTCCACAGGAATGCGTGTGCCGCGGATGACAGGCTTGCCGAGCATTACGGCGGGATTCACTTCAATTCGTTTTAATAACTCTTCAGTCATCACTACCTCCAGATGCCTACAGTTTCATTATAACATTGCCAACATTCCGTTTCTGGTTACAATTCTCCCCATGCCCTCATCCAAACTCATCCTCGTTACTGGAGCAACCGGCTATGTCGGCGGGCGGCTCGTGCCGCGCCTGCTCGAAGCGGGTTATCGCGTCCGTTGTCTTGTCCGTGACCCCGCGCGCCTGCAGGGACGTCCCTGGCTGAAGCGGGTGGAAATTGTCACCGGCGATGCCCTCACCGAAGGCACGCTGGCCGAAGCCATGCAGGGCGTTTCGGTTGCGTATTACCTCATCCACGGCAAGCAGGGCGGGAAGATTAGTGCCGACCGCGATCTCACGGTCGCCCGCAACTTTGCCGATGCCGCAAACGAAGCGGGAATTGAACGCATCATTTATCTCGGTGAACTGGTTGACCCGACTTCCGATTTGTCCCCTTATCTACGTGCCCGCCACGAGACGGGTTATATCCTCCGCCATAGCAGTGTGCCTGTGACAGAATTTCGCGCTGGCATGATCGTCGGTTCAGGTTCGGTGATGTTTGAAATGGTCCGTTATCTTACCGAGCGTGAACCGGTTTTGATCTGCCCGGCATGGTATTTTTCACAGGCGCAGCCAATAGCCATCCGTGATGTTCTGTCTTATCTCATCGACGCACTGGAGACTCCCGAAAGCATCGGCAGGATGATCGAGATCGGTGGACCAACGCGTCTCACCTATGCAGATATGTTGCTCGGTTATGCAAAGGAACGCGAACTCAAACGCTGGCTCATCCGCACACCTGTTTATGCGCCGCGGCTTTCAGCCTATTGGGTCCACATGGTCACGCCCATCCATTGGCGTATTGTGTTGCCGTTGATCGAGGGACTGCGCGCCAGGCTGATTGTCCGGGATGAGGCGGCGAAGAAATTATTCCCCCAGATCAAACCCATCGACTTC
>DATDRD010000523.1:0-4075 GCA_035291925.1 Anaerolineales bacterium | reverse complement strand
GGATGGAACAGGAAACGAGGAGCAGGCAAAGGCTTGTCCTGAGCACCGTCGACAGATGCACCCCGTTCGGGCCGGGAGCCTGCCGCGGCGAGACGGCCTGGCGCACACCTGCCCCGGGAGCAGGTGCCGGGGAGTGCAGGTGAGGGCATAAGAAGGAAGCCAAGAGTCGTTTCATGAGTCATTCCTTATTTGACAAGAAATCCAATGCTTTTTGCAGGACTTGTTCCGGAGTCAGGTCATCCGTCTCGATCAATAGATTTGCGTGTTCACGCGCGTGCGCGAGTCGACGCAGTTGTTCGGTGTGGTCTTTTTCCTGCCAGTTGAGCTGGCGGCGCGCGGTGCTAATGGGGAAGGATGCGTGAAGATAAATGAGGAGTTGCGGCCTGGTGATGATTTGCCACATGGCCTGCACGTAGGAATGCTCCTGTGCAATGTGCCGGCAAACATAACCATGTTTTTCAAGGCCTGTGATGAGCGTGGATTTGCCAGCGCCGCATGGCCCGACGATACCGATCAGTGCTTTGGTACCTGGAGGCTCCATTATTGATTATCCTGCATCAACTTACTGAGCTGCTCAGGCCCGCCAAGCACTGCCAGCGTATCGCCCGTATGAAGCGGGCGCGTATCTGTAGGATGCATTTCAGATTGGTGGTCGTGCCGAAGCAGGATGATGTTGAGATGATAATTGTCCTCCACATAGCCGACAGTTTTATTAGCAAGGCTCGAGGAAGCCAGAATGGTCATACGCGCCAGGCTGAGCTGCTGGCCTTCGATGGAGATCGGATTCGTGACATCTGCTCCCGCGGCCGCGGCGGCGAAGACAGGCGCGGCCATTTCTGTGGCACTCAGTGCGGTGAACCCGAACTGTTCCTGCAAGGCGTGCGCGAAGTCTTCATCGAAGATACGGATGACAACCTGGATCTTCGGGTTGAGCGTACGCGCTTTGAGCGCGATTTGCAGGTTCATCGCGTCCTCCTGGCTGGCGAGAATGATCGTTTTCGCGTCCTTGATATTTGCGCCTTCGAGCGCACCCGCGTGCCGGGCATCTGCCTGGATGACGGGGATGCCCATCTCGCGCGCCGCGTTGGTGGTGTGTGTGCCAAGCTTGATCTCGACCACCACGACGCTTTCACCCATCTGATACAGTCTTTGCGCAACGCGATAGCCCAGATGCCCCAGGCCGATCAGTACGATATGTTTGTTCATTGTCGAGGCGACAGCCATCTCCCACTCCTTGCTCCGTGCCCGCCGGTTGAAGAGCAGACTGCCAAAGTCGGCCAGTCCCTGTGCGAGGATGACAACCCCGACAACGGGCATGAAAAAATGAAATATTTGCAGACCGAAGTATTTCGGGAAATCTCCAACGGGTTGCAGGAACGCGGCGGTGAGAACAATGTAAATCGCCTCACTCAAACTTTGAACTGGTTCGCCGACCAGGTCCGCGATTGCGGCGTACGCGAGCCCGCCCCCGAGCACCGCAACCGTGAATAGAATCAACGGTGCCCTGAACTCATTCAGCAGGATGATCGTGTCGCGCCAGGTCGCTTTCCATTGCCGTACGACCGGCTTCATAAGAATCTCGTGCTTCCTTCTATGGGCAGGCGCACGCTCATGCGCCGGACGTTATCTCCAACGCGCGCGCTAACCTTGAGCACCAGCACACTGACATCATCGGCTGGCCGGCCTTCGTCCAAACTGACCGCCTGCCCGAGAAGAGAATCTGCCAGCATTTGAGGTCCCAGGTCCTGGTCTTCCAGGATAGCGCGGATCGTTGCGCCAACATCCATGGGAAGGCCGCGTCGTTCGCCCGCGTGGGTGAGTCCGTCCGTGTAGATGACGATGATCAGACCGGGCTCGATTGCGATCTCGTTAATGAGCGGACGGACATTGCGCGATGTGCCAAGCGGAATGCTTTCCTCGTCAATGCTGTCCATCTGATCACCGCGCCAGATGAAGATCGGCGCGGGATTGTTGCGCGTCAGCACAATCGTCCCGCTGCGCAGGTCCACCGATGCAATGTTGAGGGTACAAATGACCTTGCCCTGTTTGTCTGTGAACAGCGCGTCGGAGGCAGCGCGCGCCGCGGCTCCATCGCGCACACCTTCAGCCAGCAGCCCGATCACTTTGCGCACGACCATCTGTGAAACGGCTTTCGCGCCGCGGCCTGATGTCTGTCCATCCGCGAGCACAACGGAGAGTCCGCCGTTCGGGCGTTCGACGACTTCCAGAGTATCGCCGCTTTCGGAGATGGCGTATTTGTTGACCTTTGCAACCGCGATCTGAACTTCCATGCCCTCATTTTACTATGGGATTCATAGCTCACAACTTTTATTAAGCCCCCGCCAGCCTGGAAAAATATTGTTGTGAGTGTGTGTGCAAACTAAACGGAGTATTTCAGCAACTCAGTAGCTTGTATCGGATGCTATCTAGACCGAAGCGGAAGTGCCATTGCACTTGAACAGTCGGATTGCATCCGCCTGACTGCAATATAATAGTTCCACTTTCTGGATCAACGGCAGGAGTGTTTGCGCGGCATCCATTTGCATTTTGGCGATGGTCGGGATTTTGTGAGTCTTGATATGCGGACGGTTGGCAATCCTGTGTTCATCGAGATAAGTTTGCAGGCGCGTAATATTGGCTTCCATGCGGTCAATATATACAACGGGGACGGGCGTCTCCAGTTCAGCGATGTGCATCGGCTATTTCTCTCCGACGTAAGCGATGGCGTCGATCTCGACCAGGATGCCTTTCAATTGACTGCCCATTGTCGTGCGCGTTGGTTTCGGGTCGGGAAAGCAAGTGGCATAAATCTTATTGTATCGATCAAAAAGTTCCAGGTCGTTCAGATGTGCGCGCTGACTTTTACAACATCTGCCATTGTGGCGCCACCCGCAGCCAGGATGGCTTTGATATTCTCCAGCACGCGCGCCGTCTGCTCCTCAATGGTCTCACCGACGATCTGTCCTGTAGCAGGGTCAAGCGGGCCCTGGCCGGAGACAAAGATAAAGTCTCCCACGCGCAGTCCTTGAGAATAGGCTCCCACTGGCGATGCGCCGGATTTGGTTGTGATTTGCTGTTTGGGCATGTTATCTCCTTTATTTTTTGTCATTGTGAGTATAACCACAGCGAAAAAAAGCAACGCTGTTCAACGCGAAAGAGACAAAGCCTTTAGCCACGGATTGGTCTTAGAAAATTCGTGCAAATCCGCGAAATCTGTGGCAAAAAATGTTCCTGACCTTCTTGTTTCTTGGTAGCCTGCGAGAAGCACTCTCTTGTTTAATGGATACGATCTTGTAGAACTATGTTCACCGTTTAATCGGAGATTCCTTCACTGCGCTTCGCTCCGTTCACAATGACATTTCATTAATGCCATGCTCTGCGCAATAATCTCAGCCAGTTGCCGTGCATAATTGATTCTACGTCAGCATCACTGTAGCCGCGCTTGGACAGAATTTCTGGGAGCCGCTGCAGGTCCGCGATGCTATCAAGATCGGAGGGCGATTGCTCGCGGCCAAAACCGCCATCGAGGTCACTTCCGATCGCCGCATGCTGGCTGTTGCCGGCGAGCTGGCAGATGTGGTCAATGTGATCCACGACATGTGTGAGCGTGACAGATGGATTATCACTCGCGCCGCGTACCCAGCCAGGGCGTAGCATCCAGTTGTCAAAAGCAACACCGATGACCCCCTCCCGGGCAATGATGGGGCGGATTTGCCTGTCATCGAACTGGCGCTGATGCGGAACCAGGACCCGGCAATTGTTGTGGCTGGCGAGTACCGGGCCACTGAAACAGTCCAATGCCTGCCAGAAGGCTTGATCGGAGAGGTGGGTGAGATCGAGAAGCATCCCAAGCTCCTCCATCGTTCGGAGCAGTTTGATTCCATCGGGTGTCAGCCCAAGCTCTATGGATGTGCCACCGGCATATCGACCCGGGCCATAATGTGCCGGACCGATGATGCGGACGCCCGCTTCCTTCCAGGCCGGTAATTGCTCCGGAGCCCAGATCGGGTCCGCGCTCTCCATGCTGATAACGAGACCAGGCGGCGGCGGCGAAAGCTGCGTATCGCGTTCCCAT
>DATDRD010000522.1:0-1842 GCA_035291925.1 Anaerolineales bacterium | reverse complement strand
GTCATCGGCCATGAAGGCATGCCAACACCGGGGGATGTCTATGTGGATTGCGGGGAAGAGATCTACGAAAAGTGGATAAACCAGAAACCCTGCAGGGAATCAAATGTAGAACTATGCGAAGGGTTTTTTGTTGTTCTGGTGGACAGCAAACCCGCGCAAAAGGAAATTTCCACCATGCTTCCCCCACCGGTCGTGCAGGTGACGCTGGAAAACTGCAACCCGGTTTACACATCCTCTACAAGTATTTGTGAATTCGAACCTATTTTGGTTTTAACGGGCATAGAGCCTTTGCCTGGCTATCAAATCATCGGTATCGAGGGGTTATATGAAGGGCAACCGTTCAATTGCGACGCAGTTTGCCGATTAAAGCTGCCCGTCACAGACGAGGATGGGTTCACCATCCAATTCTGGGCGTATTCAAGTTATGGCGACAGCAGTGAAATCTTTGATGCGCTGGTTCGGGTGGCGATTGCTGATGAGGGAGACCCTGACCGCTCATTCTGGTATGTGGATGTGTTGAGCAGCCAATGGGCTGGCGTGCCTGTTGCAAGCTGTGTGCAGGCATGGGGCGTACTTCCGCCAGTGGGCGGCCCGCCTGGATGGTTGAGCACGCCCACCGAAAGTGAAGCTCTTGGCACGGATATACCCTATAACTACCTGGCGTCTCAGCTAATCAGCAGCGGCATGGTGGACGCGAGTTCATGTGCAGACCGCGGCTTGCTGCCCGATGGAGGCGCGTCTGCGTGCGGTATGGAGGTTGCACGGGCAGCGGTCGCTGACTGGCAGAATCAGTTCGATCAAATCATCTTGAATGTGGCAAAGGATTCAGGCGTTCCGGCACATTTGTTGAAAAACCTGTTCGCGACGGAAAGCCAGTTCTGGCCGGGGAAAGGCATGAAAGATGATGTGGGCCTGGGACAGCTCACCGAAAAAGGAGCAGATACAACGTTTTTGTGGAATCCTCCATTCTTTTATCAGTTCTGTCCATTGGTCATGGATTCAGCAGAATGCAGCAATGGATATTTGCATTTGGATGAAGAACAACGTGAATATCTCCGAACATCTTTGATTAACGCTGTAAATGCAGACTGCGAGAACTGTCCCTTGAGAATTGACCTGGACCGCGCCAACTTCAGCATCGGCGTCTTTGCACACACGCTCCTGGCGAACTGCGAACAGGCTGGTCAACTCGTGGAAAACATTACCGCGGGTCCGGCAGGAAATTCAGCAACCTACGAGGACCTGTGGAAATTCACGCTGGTGAATTACAACGCGGGACCCGGTTGCCTGGGGAACGCGCTCGATGCCACTCACAACGAGGAGCAGGAGCTAACATGGGAAAATCTTTCGACGCATCTTGAGCCTGCCTGCCAGGGCGCGATCAATTACGTGAACGACATCAGCCGATAAGATTGGACGATTGTCATTCTTATGGAGGAGCGGAGGCATGTCCTCCGCTTATGTTTTCTGTGCTAAACTATTAGTATGATGTCATTGCGAGGAGCGTTTATCGCGACGAAGCAATCTCCAAGTAAACGATGTGAGCTGTTCGATAAGTCTCACCCCTTAACTGGGATTGCTTCGCAAGGTGCGCTTGCAATGACATGTTGATTCACGGAGGAACTTTGCTCACTCTAACCGAAAAAATCCTCTTTGCACTTGCTGTTCTCCTCTCGCTATACTTCACTTACCGCGGCGTAATGCGCATCATCGGTCACATCTCAAGCGGACAGGGCAGGCCTGATTGGAGTCTCTTCTGGAAGCGCATCGGCGATCTCATTGTCAAAGTTGGCCTGTTCCAACCCGTTTTTCGTTTTCGGCTTGGTCCAAGCATTCTTCACG
>DATDRD010000521.1:0-3014 GCA_035291925.1 Anaerolineales bacterium | reverse complement strand
TGACAGTAAAAGAGTCACTCGAACCTCTTTCCATTGCTCCTGAAGATATAAGAACCGGGATTCACTTTCTTGGCGAAAACATCACAGCCGCCCTGCAATTGGGCGACATGGCATACGTCTCTGCCGAAGTGGATTGGTTGAAAGTCCTGCTTCAATCGTACGAAAAACACCCACAGCAGCTCATCCACTTTATGGAGACGTACTCACAAGCAGTCAACATAAACATCAACGGCTCCGGCCATCCGATTATTGACTGGTTTACTTTCGAAATTGAAAAACTAAGAGCACAATAGGGATCTTTTTTTCATGCAAGCCAAAAAGGCCAATTCAACCAATCAATACATTCTCGCTGGAGTCCTTGTTTCCGCAGCACTAACAGGCGTGATCGGATTGACCGCCGCGAATCTATCCGGCTTTCAGATTGTAGGGAATACAGATATCGCCTTTGCCTATCCCTGGCGATTGGCAGAACCGAACGCCGCGGCGCGATTAACTGCCTGGGCAGGATATCTGCTTCACAACATCTGAAGCAGCGACAGACTAAGATGAAAAATCGCCCTCTCTTCAGCATTATCCTTGTCGTCTTTATTGATCTGCTCGGCTTCAGCCTGATCATTCCGCTCCTCCCATACTACGCACAGACCTTCAACGCAAGCGACACCACCATTGGGCTTTTGCTTGCTTCCTATGCCGCGGCGCAATTGATCGGCGCACCTTTGCTCGGTCGTGCCTCTGACCGCTTCGGTCGCCGCCCCATCCTCCTGATCAGCATCTTCGGCACGTTTCTCGGCTTTCTCGTATTTGGTTTTGCGAGGTCATTGACGATGTTATTTGCCAGCAGAATTCTGCAGGGCATCACAGGCGGCAACCTCTCCGTTGCTCAAGCCTATATTACAGATGTAACAGATTCAAAATCACGCAACCGCGGGCTTGGTATGATCGGCGCGGCGTTTGGGCTTGGCTTCATTATCGGTCCCGCACTGGGTGGACTTCTCAGCAACATCAGTTACAGCGTCCCGGCATTTGTGGCATCGGCGTTATCGTTCATCAACCTGATATTAATTGCATTCTGGTTACCCGAAACACTGACCACTGAAACGCGCGCCCGGATGACCCAAAATAAACCTGCCTTCTCCTTGAGTGCTCTTCTTGAAGCGCTCAAACATCCACTGACCGGTCCACTGCTCATCACTCGCTTCCTATACAGCCTGGCCTTCGTCATTCTGCAAAGTATCTTTTCCCTTTTTGCGCTCAAACGCTTTAATATGAGTGTCGTCTCTACGGGTTTTGTACTCACATATGTTGGCGTTGTATCCGTCTTCACACAGGCCTGGCTGGTCGGAAAACTCAGCCAGAGATTCAGAGATCCGATCCTCATCCAAAGCGGACTGCTGTTGCTTGCACTTGGTTTACTTGCATGGGCATTCGCTCCCAGTGTTCTCCTGCTTGTTTTATCCGTTACACCTATCGCGCTCGCAGGCGGTATGCTTAATACCATCGTCCCCTCCGCACTCACAAAAACAGTCGGGCCACAGGAAGTCGGCGGCATACTCGGCTTGGCCACGTCCATCGAAAGTTCCACGCGTGTTATCTCACCATTACTCGGTGGTTTTCTGCTCGAAAAAATCTCCTATTGGGCGCCAGGGACTTTTGGCGCGCTATTGCTCTTTATCACCTTCGCCTACGTTTTAAGAACAATGGGAAATGCTGGCGACCCCGTCACAAGCAGCACTAACACATGAGATCGATCTGGTGGATCCGCCGTGACTTAAGATCGACGGATAACGCTTCACTTCATGCAGCGCTGGAAGCGGAGCGTATCCCGATTTTTATCATTGACCCGGCCTTCGCGAGTTCATCCCCTCGACTGGATTTGGAGCGAACATGCCAAAAGTGAAACCACATATTCGCCTGCTTGAAAGCAAAGATATTTCAGAGATCGCTAAAGTCTTTGAGCAACTTGGCTGGAACAAGCCCTCTTCACAGTACGAACGTTATCTGATGGAACAAGAAATGGAATTTCGTGATGTGTATGTCGCTTTTGTAAAGGGGCGGTTTGCAGGTTATCTCACAGTTTGCTGGACATCGAGTTACAAACCATTTGAAAAAGAAAGAATTCCCGAAATTGTGGATTTGAATGTCTTGCCGAATTTTCGCCGTCAAGGAGTTGGCACAAAATTAATGGACAAAGCAGAAAGTGAAATTGCAAAGGTGAGCCCCGTCGCAGGAATCGGCGTAGGCATGACTCCAGATTATGGCGGGGCGCAAAGACTGTATGTCTTGAGAGGCTATATCCCTGACGGGCGTGGGCTACGACACAGAGGTCAGCATGTGAAATATGGTGAAGAGATCACCGTCGATGATAACCTGGCTTTATATCTTACGAAAGAATTGAAGTAATTCATGGCATCAAGACCTGTTTCTGTCGATACCGGCCGTGCCGCATTGCGCGCGTTGATCAAAGAAGGCTCGCCGCTTGGGCCTCTGAAAGTGATGGCAAAACATGTGGGGCGATTCTTTCAAATCCCAATCCCGGGTTTTCGCCCGTTCGTCGTGTTTGGGCCAGAAGCGAATCGCAAAGTGCTGGTCACTGAACGCGATAAAGTTTTGTGGCGCAACACCGATCCCGTCACGGATTTATTGAACCGCGGCGTGCTGGTTGTGGATGGAGAAGAACATGACCGCTATCGCGAGTTGATGGAATCGCCTCTCCATCCATCGAAACTTTCAAACTACACCGAGACGATGATCGGACAAACCGACCGTGTGGCTTCCACGTGGAAGGATGGCGAGACAGTGGATATGCTGGTTGAGGGTCGTAAGATCGCACTGCTCATCATCATGCAAACGCTCTTCAGCAAGGACGCGTGGGATGATCTGCCGCGCATCTGGAATCCCATTCTCAAAGCCATCAAATACATCTCGCCCGGGATGTGGATCATTTGGCGAGAAATGCCCCGCATTGGGTTTAAGAAATCACTGCGGGATCTGGATGATTATTTGCATGGAACTAT
>DATDRD010000520.1:0-5653 GCA_035291925.1 Anaerolineales bacterium | reverse complement strand
AGGGAGCCGCGCCCGCCTGGTACCTGGAAAGTGGTCAGGGTATGGGCGCGACATTGACGATTGCGTCCGAGAAAACCGCATACACCTTGACGGACCGCGCTACATATCTCGCGAACAAAGCCAATATGCAGCTGGAGATTTGGGTTGAAGGCGATCGGGCATTGTTGAATGTGTATCACGTTATCACTGTAAATTCCGATAAATGGCCCAAGGCTAATTATGATGGTGCGATGGCCTTCTTGAAATTCATGACCGAGCCCTCCACACAGGAGATCATCGCTCAATTTGGCGTGGACGAATATGGTCAGCCGTTGTTTTATCCCGATGCCGATAAGACTGATGCAGACTTGGGCTTATAATCAACCCAATGGCAGGGGCGACTGAAAAGTCGCCCCATTCTTGTCCATCGGAGTTAAAGGTTTGAAAAGACTTTTTTCTGTTTTATCGGTTGTTCTATTTTTTCTAACATCATGCAATACATCCTCTCAAAACACGAACCTGTTGCTGGTCTCAACAACGTCCACACAGGACTCTGGTTTGCTGGATGTTCTCCTGCCTGCCTTCACCGCGCAGACGGGTTATCATGTTCAACTTGTGGCGGTCGGTTCGGGACAGGCATTGAAAATCGGCGAGCAGGGAAACGCGGATGTGATCCTGCTCCATTCGCCGGACGCGGAAAAAGAATTTATTGTACAGGGTCTTGGCATTGACCGCCGCCTTGTGATGCACAATGACTTTGTGATCGTAGGACCACCCTCTGACCCCGCGCGGATTCGCGGCGAGGCTCCTGTTGAGGCATTGCAGAAAATTTTCGCCTCACGCGTGACCTTTATCTCGCGCGGCGACGAATCAGGGACTCATATCAAAGAGCTTGCTCTGTGGAAGAATGCAGGTCTTGACCTTGCTGGCAAGGATTGGTATCTCGAAACAGGCCAGGGACAGGGAGCTACGCTTTCAATTGCATCTGAAAAAAGCGGTTATGCACTTACAGACCGCGGTACGTTCCTTGCGTATCAATCCAATGTGGATTTGGAAATTCTCGTGGAAGGGGACCCGTTCTTGTTGAATGTTTATCACGTCATCACAGTCAATCCTGAAAAGTGGCCGGACGTGAACCTCGACGGTGCGAGGGCTTTTGCGGATTTCATCACTTCTCCGGAAGGTCAAAAGATCATCGAGGAATTTGGTGTGGAGCAATATGGTGAGCCGTTGTTCTTGCCCGATGCGAATAAGACCGATGCGGAGTTGGGGTTGCCGTAAATATTAGGTCATTGCGAGGGGCGTTTGTCACTGGCACCGCCCGTGATTTGCTTAGCAAATCAGGCAGGTGTGCGACGAAGCAATCACCACATTATTCGGAGATTGCTTCGTCGGGTTGAAGCCCTCCTCGCAATGACACATGAAAAACCATGCTATTCGATTCTGAAATTCTCCAAATTACTTTTCTTTCACTGCAAGTCTCTGCCATGGCGACGACCATAAGTCTAGTGATCGGACTGCCATTGGGAACCTGGCTGGCGCTCGGCAATTTTCGCGGTCGTTCTTTTATCCTGAGCATCATCAACACAGGGATGGCTCTGCCGCCTGTTGTGGTTGGTCTTGTGGTTGCGATCATGCTCTGGCGCTCCGGTCCGCTGGGTGACCTGAGGCTGATCTATACCCCGGTTGCGATCATCATCGCACAGACGGTGATCTCCGCACCGGTTGTCACCGGGTTGACCGCCGCAGCATTGGAAGCACTGGACCCTCGATTGCAACAACAACTCCTCGGACTGGGCGCGTCGCGTCCGCAAATGGTCTGGTATCTGTGGCGGGAAGCCCGATTGCCACTCTTGGCCGCGTTGATGGCTGGATTTGGTTCCGTGATCTCCGAGGTCGGCGCGTCAATGATGGTGGGTGGGAATATCCGCGGGCAGACGCGCGTACTGACAACCGCGATCGTTCTTGAAACCAGCAAAGGTGAATTTGGTCGTGCGCTTGCGTTGAGTACACTTTTGCTTGTGTTGACTTACCTCATCAATCTTGCGCTCACCTGGATCCAACAGAAGGGACAGAGACGATGAGCGCGTTCATTACCATTAAAGACCTTCTTATTAGACGAAATGGACGGGATACGCTTGAGATCGACTCACTTGATATTGCGCGCGGCGAGACTCTAACCGTCGTCGGTCCGAACGGTGCAGGGAAGAGTACACTCCTGCTGGTGTTGGCGCGTCTGCTCAAGCCTGCGCGCGGAGATATTAATTTTGATGGAAAATCATTGACTCATTGGAACGAGCTTGAGTATCGTCGGAAGATCTCGTTTGTGTTTCAAGCTCCGCTATTGTTGGATATGACCGTTGAAGAGAACATCGCGTTAGGATTGGGGTTCCGTAAAACACCAAGGGAAGAAATCCATCCGCGGGTGTGGAAATGGATCAAGCATTTGGGCATCGAGTCCCTGTCGAAACGGCGGGCAGGGCAGTTATCCGGGGGAGAGGCGCAGAGGGTCAGTCTGGCGCGGGCGTTTGTATTGGAACCAGAGTTGCTGTTGCTTGATGAACCATTCTCAGCGCTCGATCCACCGACGCGCACGAAGATGCTGGACGATCTGTCCGCTTTGCTGGCGCGGGATCATCGCACAGCGGTCTTTGTCACGCATAATCTGAATGAAGCCGCGCAGTTGAGCCATCGCATCGCGGTGATCGTGGGTGGGAGGTTGCGACAGGTGGGACCCGCACGTCAGATCAAGGCGCATCCCGCGGATGATGCAGTAGAGGCGTTCCTGCGAGAGTTACCGCATAGCCAATGATATAATCTCTCCAAATTGCGGAGGGATCATGCTAAAAATAGAGATTGTCTATTGCGCGGTCTGACACTATACAGGTCGGGCCGTGAGCCTGATGGATGAATTGCTCAAGCATTATGAGCATTTGGTTGAAACGATTACGCTGGTGCCATCGGATGGTGGCAAGTTTGAAGTGAGCGTGAATGGACAGTTGTTATATTCAAAGCTCGAGACACATCGTCATGCCGAACCTGGGGAAGTGCTGGGGCTGGTGAGGAAGATGGTTGGTGAATAATTTCGTCATTGCGAGGAGGTGTTCATTGCCGACGAAGCAATCTCCTCGTCTAGGTGGAGATTGCTTCGGGCTGTCGCCCTCGCAATGACGTAACAAAATGGAGGCAGGTTGATTTCCAAAAAAGGACGCGTGTTTTCGGGAGCCCGGCCAACCGGTCGGCAACATCTGGGGAACTATCTGGGCGCGATCCAGAACTATGTCGCGTTGCAGGATGACTATGACTGCGTCTACTGCATCGTGGATGTCCACGCACTGACGACGGTTGAAACAACTCAGGATTTGCGGCAGAATACAGTGGAAATGGTGCTCGATTGGCTGGCCGCGGGCATTCGTCCTGAAGAGTCAATCGTGTTCGTTCAGTCGCATATTCCGCAGGTGATGGAACTGCATACCTATCTTTCGATGGTGACGCAATTTGGAAAATTGACAGACCTGCCGACCTTTAAAGATAAAGTGCGACAGCAACCCGAGAACGTGAATTATGGACTCGTGGGCTATCCCGTATTGATGACTGCAGATATTGTGCTGTATAAAACCGATGTGGTCCCCGTTGGTATTGATCAGGCTCCTCATCTTGAATTTGCCCGGGAGATTGTGCGCTCGTTCAATTTTCGCTACAACACAAAAGTATTGGTCGAGCCGCAGGTCAAGCATACCGAGATCAAAAAGGTGCTCGGCATCGACGGCAGGGAAAAGATGAGCAAGAGTTTGAACAATCATATCGAGCTTGCCTCCTCGCCAGAGGAGACAACTGCCCGTGTCCGGGAAATGGTTACCGACCCGGCGCGTATCAAGCGGACTGATCCCGGCAACCCTGATGTGTGCAATGTGTTCACGATGCATAAGATTTTCTCTTCTGCAGATGACATTGCCATGGTCAACGTTGAATGTCGTCGCGCGGGCATCGGGTGTGTGGATTGCAAGAAATTGCTTGCCGGGAATTTGAACAAGCATCTTGAGCCATTCCGTGCCAGGCGCGCTGAATTCGCTTCCAAACCGGGCTATGTGCAGAATGTATTGAATGACGGTGCGAAACGGGCGCGCGTTATTGCTGAGAAGACGATGGAAGAAGTGAGGCAAGCAATTCAGTTACCGTAACATCCAATACGTATCGTGATTTGGCTCTGCAGGTATTGTGGTTTTGCCACATATTGGAGAATTTAGATGTACAGGCCACTCCAGTTAAAAACCTTTTTTCTGATATGCCTATTTTTGGTGACTTCGTGCGGGTCGCTCTCATCACTCTCAGGCACTCCGGTTACTGACGAGGAGTTTAATGCGGCTGTTGAAGAGGCCCATGATACCCTGAACGTTCTTCGTGGGGCTCTTCTGGCTCCAAGACCATCCTACGACTTTGTTGGCTTGAAAGTCCGATTCACGGGCGCCGAAACGTTTGAAGATATCTGGACCGAACCCATAGATTATTATGACGGTTACTTCACGACACGAATGATAGATGGTGTCCTAATCAAACGTGGTTTGAACACAGAGCGTATTGTCACGGTTTCCCTGGATGACGTCCTGGACTGGGTAATCATAGAGGATGATGGAAACCTGATCGGGGGCTTTACGATCCTTCTCTCTTATGAGCATATGACGCCTGAAGAAAAAGAAGAGTTTCTCAAAGTAACGGGATACAAGATCGAGTAATATTGATTTGCGGACCACGAATCCAATTCATGCGAGCATTATTACAAAGAGTATCCAGGGCAAGTGTGACGGTCGATGACAAGGTCATTTCTCAAATTGGGAAGGGCCTCGTTGTTTTGCTTGGCGTTGGTCATGGAGATGGGCAGGAGCAGGTGACGTTTCTCGCCGAAAAGATTGCCAACCTGCGAATTTTTGAAGATGACCAGGGGAGGACAAACTTATCCATTCTGGATGTAAAAGGCGAAGCGATCGTCGTATCGCAGTTCACGCTCCATGCTGATTCGCGCAAAGGGCGCCGGCCTTCTTTCACGGACGCGGCATTACCAGATGTCGCCGAACCTCTTGTGAATCGGTTTGCTGAACTGTTGCGTGAACATGGTGTCCCAACGCAGACGGGTCAATTCGGTGCACATATGCTGGTGGAAATTCATAACGATGGGCCGGTGACGATCTGGTTGGAGAAATGAACGTCAAACCTAAGGCGTTTCAAAAATCAATTCACCGATTCTTGATGTTAGGTCCTGTAACGTCATTTTTCGCACCTTGGATTCATCAGATAGATAAAGCAATACTGAAACTAACAAAAGGAAAATACACTGTCTCTGAAATTCCTGGCTGGAACATCATTCAGCTCGCAACCATTGGCGCAAGAACAGCACAACCGCGTACCGTGCCACTGATTGCATTGTTTGATGGCGAGAAGATCGGGCTGATCGCCTCGAGTTTCGGGCGCGAGCACAACCCCGGATGGTATTACAACTTAAAAGCGCATCCTGAATGCAAGGCCTGTTTCGATGGCAGGACAGAGACCTACGTTGCGCGCGAAGCCGCAGGGGGTGAACGCGAGAAATACTGGCAGTTGGCACTTTCGTATTATGAGGGATATGAAAAATATAAAGCCCGCGCTGGACGAAAAATTCCTGTCATAGTGTTGGAGCCGA
>DATDRD010000519.1:0-3019 GCA_035291925.1 Anaerolineales bacterium | reverse complement strand
TCCGCCGCAACCGAGTGCGCGCGCATCAATTGAAGTTTGGAGACCAATGCAATATCCAACTCCCCCTTACTCTGCTGGGCGGCTTCAAGCGCGGCGCGCAAGCCCGCCAAGCCCGTACCCAAAATGACCAGATCGTGATTGAGGACTTCCATGAACTTCTTCTCCTCGTAAAAAGATGAAGAATAGCCGATTTGAAATTCATTCTAGCATCGCCCCGTTTTTTGCTTTAGTGATGATTGTCATGGAATGAATGGATAGATAGCCGATGTTTCAGTATGCTGGAAAACGCGGCTTTTTTTAAGCAAGAGATTAGAGTTTTCTTCATTGCGTAAATGGAATGATTCTTATCTCGTCTTATTCGTCAATACCAATTTCAGGAGAAGATAAGATGAAAAGAATCATACCGCTTTCGATAATCGTGTTAATCATGTTTATAGCAGCTGCCTGTGGCAGCCCCACGCCCGCCGCGACTCAAGCGCCTGCTCAACCTGCTGCGACTCAAGCGCCTGTCCAACCCGCCGCGACAGAAATGGCTCCTGCTGAATCAGCCACCTTGGAAACCGACCCCGCTGCTAATGCTACGCAGGTGGATATCACACTGGCAGATAATACAATTGATGCCTCGCAGACAGAGTTTCAAGTTGGCGTGCCATACACGTTCGTGATCAAGAACACAGGCCGTCGTGCTCACAACTTCATCATCAACCCGCCTGTTTCGGTGGCTGGCAGTCTGGATGGGGCACTGGACAGCGCGCTGCTGGTTCTGCCTCAAGAGCAGCTCGGTCCTGGCGCGAGCGTGACTATGGAATTCACCTTCCCTGATTCCGCTGCCGGACAGCTGTTGGAATTTTCCTGCCTCATCAGGAGACATTACGATGACGGGATGAAGGTCGACATCATCGTGGCGAATTAATTCACATTTGAATTGAATGAATGTAAAAGCCATTCTTTCGCAGAATGGCTTTTACACCAGCGTAGGTGGTGGAACATCTTCTTCAGGGTTGCGCCGGGTGGACTTCTTCCCTCCGGGCAACTTGCACACTGGAGAGCCAAGCCATCGGAATAGCATGACCAGACCGATAATCAGAGCAAGTACAGCCAGGGTTTGCACGGTTACTCCTTCATTACCTGTAGACAGACTTTCATCGAACCGATTCTAGCACGAAACCCCTCTCTCGTTTCTGAAAGAGGGGTTTACTGATTGCTAAAAACTGATTACAGGTGCTCACATATGTTTGATGATCGCGTCCCCAAACTCAGAGCATTTCACTTCCGTCGCGCCATCCATCAAGCGGGCGAAATCGTAGGTGACCGTCTTCGCCGCGACCGCGCCTTCCATGCCTTTGACGATCAAATCCGCGGCTTCTGTCCAGCCCATGTAGCGGAGCATCATCTCACCTGAGAGAATAACCGAGCCGGGATTGACCTTATCAAGGTCAGCGTACTTCGGTGCGGTACCGTGAGTCGCTTCGAAGATGGCATGACCCGTCACATAGTTGATGTTCGCGCCCGGCGCGATACCGATCCCACCGACCTGTGCGGCCAGCGCGTCGGAGAGATAATCACCGTTCAGGTTCATGGTGGCAATGACATCATAATCCTTCGGACGGATCAGCACGAACTGTAATGTCACATCAGCAATTGAATCTTTGAGCAAGAGTTTGCTCTTCCATTTTCCATCGCCGTGTGTGTCCCATAATTTCAAGGCTTCTTCCACTTCGGCTTTGATCTCGCCCTGCTGTGCGGGGGACATCATGTCGAAGCCGGGGTCGATCATCCTGGCGTTATCTTCTACAGGAAGGTTTGGGTTTTTCTCCTTGTTGCCAAGGATCCATGACTCACGCTCGGTCACCACGTCGTTGCGGAACTCGCGCTTGCCGACCGCGTAACCCCAGTCCTTGAACGCGCCTTCCGTGAACTTCATGATGTTGCCCTTGTGGACGAAATTCACGCTCTTGCGTTTGTTCTCCAGCGACCATTGGATCGCGGCGCGCACGAGCCGTGAAGTCCCTTCTTCAGAGACGGGCTTGAAACCAATACCCGCTGTTTCAGGGAATCGTATCTTTGCATGTTCCTTCGGGAAGGCTTCCTTGAACAGTTCTTTAAATTTCTTGTTATCTTCCGTACCGTACTGGAATTCAATACCTGTATAAATATCTTCCGTGTTCTCGCGGAAGATGACCATGTCCACGTATTCAGGGTGCTTCACAGGCGAAGGCATACCGTTGTAATATCTCACGGGGCGCTGGCAGACATACAGATCAAGGATCTTGCGGAGCGCGACGTTCAATGAACGGATGCCGCCGCCGATGGGAGTCGTGAGCGGGCCTTTGATCCCCACTAAAAATTCCTTGAAGGCTTCAGTCGTTTCATCGGGAAGCCAGCTCTGGAGCATCCTGAATGATTTCTCACCGGCGTACACTTCCATCCAGTGGATCTTGCGTTTACCGCCGTAGGCCTTTTCGACCACGGCATCGAACACACGCACCGACGCGCGCCAGATGTCGCGGCCGGTACCGTCGCCTTCAACGAATGGAATAATGGGATTGTTTGGAACCTGCAATTTCCCATCATTAATGCCGATCTTTGCCCCGCCTTCGGGGACCTTCACGTTCGTGTAAGCCATTGATATCTCCTTGCGAAATGATGGGCGGGATTATAACATCCGCATCCTGGATAATTCGAGTGATGATTGTCATGACAAAACTTACTAGGGTACAATTTCCTCTTGAATCATACCCGGTCGCATCTCTATACCTTTACCCAAACGATAAATAAAAAGGCTGATATCCATGACATTCAATCAATACGACGCAATCATCATCGGCGGCGGGCACAACGGACTGGTCGCCGCGGCATATCTGGCACGCGCGGGCAGGAAGGTCGTTGTGCTCGAGCGCAGGCATATCGTCGGCGGGGCGGCGGTGACGGAGGAGATTTTCCCCGGGTACAAGTTTACCGAGTTTTCGTACGTGGTGAGTCTGTTGCGCCCGGAGATCATCCGTGATTTGGAATTGCC
>DATDRD010000518.1:0-3757 GCA_035291925.1 Anaerolineales bacterium | reverse complement strand
TGGGATATTTTAGGGTGGTCAGGATACCCATGTTTGGCGACGTTGACCTTGGCGTAATTGGAATCATGATCACTTTTCTGTGGATCATTGGTTTGATCAATGCCTACAACTTCATGGATGGGATCGACGGCATGGCAGGCGGCGTGGCGCTCAGCGCGGGCTTATGCTGGATGCTGCTCTCGTCGAACGTCCACAATCCGTTTGTGTTCTGGGTTGCACTGTCCATCGCTGCAAGTAGTTTGGGGTATCTGGGGCACAACTGGCCGCCCGCAAAAATCTTTATGGGTGATGTCGCCAGTACATTTCTCGGTTACAGTTTTGCCGTCCTGCCGCTGCTGTCTGCCGACCAGAGCGGCGATGCGTTGACGATCGGCACTCTGTTGATGTGGACGGTCATCATAGACCCGGGCGCGACCTTCATTGGACGTTTGCTCAAACGCGAGAACATTTTTTCCCGCCATCGTTCACATCTGTTTCAACGATTGGTCATCGGCGGTTATAAACAGGCCGCGATTAGTTCCTTGTACATCCTCCTCACTCTTCTTGCAGGGTTGCTTTCCTATGAGTGGTCGCATGGGGATCAATTTGCCCCGGTGCTCATCTTCCTGGGATTGCCGCTGATTTGGATTCTGTTGTCTATTCACGTGGCTCGGCTACAACGTGCTCAATAATTTTCGAAATCTTAACTCTCTCTATCAATCACTCGGCGCGCGCTGGCTTTTCTTTCGAGTAGGTTATGCCTTGCGAATGCGAACTGGATTCGTTCGCCGGCAAATTCCCTCGTATGATTGGGAAGAGCGTCCACTTGAAACGTGGTTGAAGAAGAACATACCATCAAAACCTGAAACATATGCCCTGTGGCGCAAACAAAACTCTCCCGTGTTCCTTTTTGAACACGCTAACATATCGGATAACGTTCCCTGGAATCCGCAACTTGCTGTGGATGAATCAGAGCGGATTCTAAACGGTGAACTCAAATATTTCTCGCACGCATTTGCCCGAACTGGATTTCCACCGGATTGGCACGTGGACCCCGTTTCAGGGATCAGATCGGATTCAAACAAGCATTGGTCTGAGATTTCAGATGATGCGGAGGTGGACATTAAATTCGTCTGGGAGGCAAATCGCTTTGGCATGGTATTTACATTGGTTCGTGCCTACGCTTCAAATCGAGACGAGAGGTTTGCTGAGGCGTTCTGGACGTTGATCCAATCCTGGGCGGATTCCAATCCTCCCAACAAAGGCGCCAACTGGAAGGACGGACAGGAGATTGCTTTGCGTTTGACGGCGTGGTGTTGGGGATTCTACGTATTCTTGCATTCGCCATCTACAACCCCGGACCGCATTGCCCAGTTTATTGTGCTCGTCGCGGCTCAGGCAGAACGGATTCATCAAAACATCGCCTACGCCATTTCCACGCGCAGTAATCACACGATCAGCGAAGCATTTGGATTATGGATGGTCGGATTGCTCTTCCCCGAATTGAAGGATTCCGAAAAGTATTTCAAGCTGGGACGTGAACTTCTTGAGCGCCAGGCCTCGGCGCAGATTTTCGTGGATGGCAGTTATTCGATGTACTCGCTCAATTATCATCGTTTCATCCTGCATATCTATTTTTGTGCTTTCCGATTGGGAGAGTTGAATCGATCTCCGGTACCTGCATCTGTCTATCGTGTAGTCACATCTTCTATTGATTACCTGTATCAGTTGATTGACGCGCAAACGGGATTGATGCCCGTCTATGGCTCCAATGATGGGGCGCTGGTACTACCGATAAACAATTGCGATTTCACCGATTACCGCCCCACGCTGCAATTAGGTTCATATTTGACCAGAGGGAAACGATTGTTCGAATCTGGAGCGTGGGATGAAGACCTGTATTGGTTCTATGGTGTGGGTTCCCTCTCCGCAGGGGAGGGGGCCAGGCTTGCACTGAGCGAAGTCGAAGTGCTGAGGGAGCGGAACCCGGATAAGGTGAGTTTTCCAGATGGGGGAGTATATATTCTCCGTGGCGCGCAGAGCAAAGCCATCATCCGCTGCACGGACTATCGTGCCCGTCCCTCACACGCCGATCAATTGCACGTGGATTTGTGGTGGCGCGGCCACAATATCGCTTGTGATGCCGGGACTTATTTATATAGTGGGGAAGGTGTGTGGAGAAATGGGCTTGCTCATACTTCGGCACATAACACGGTGATAGTCGATTCCAAAGATCAGATGAAGATGGTCAGTCGCTTCACGTGGACAAATTGGGCACGCGGAAATGTGCTTGGGCATGATGCAAAAATCTGGCAGGGCGAACACGATGGCTATCGTCATTTACCCGATCCTGTGACACACAGACGAGCAGTGATGATGCTCGACGATGATCGCTGGCTTGTCGTTGATCACCTGGATGGCAGGCACGCTCACCACTACTGTCTTCATTGGTTGCTCAGTGATTTTCCGTTTGAACGACAGGGGAATTCAATTCTTCTGTCAGTTGATTCGGTGAAATACAAGGTGCAGGTTGGGTTGGCAGATGGAAAATCCACTTTTTCAGTCGTTCGCGCGGATCCAACGAGCACGCGTGGCTGGCGCTCGCGGTATTATGGACATAAAGAGCCGGCCATTTCCGCGATGCTGGAAACAAACCAGGCGCGAGTCTGTTTTTGGACGTTCTTCGGATTTGCATCCGATGCAATCGAATTAATAGGGGAGACTTTAAAGATCAGTTCACACGATTGGGAAACTACATTGAATCTTGATGAATACAGACGTCAATCTCCAATCTCTAGTCTCTAATTACCAATTACTAATCTCTGTGGCTCCCCATCATTACACCTTCACTGCGGCTTCCTGCTCACGCAACTTCTCCGTCGCACGGAAATATTTTAGATAGCGCATGGAGTTGGCATCTTTGCCCAGCAACAAATCCGTGGCACGGATGGTGTTACCCAGTTTAATTGAATCGGTGATCGAACAAGTCGCGCCTGCCTGGATGGCGAGGGCAAGGAAAGCGCTGTTCACTGCATGGCGGTCTGGCAGGCCAAACGAAACATTGCTCGCTCCCAAACTAATATTCACGCCATATTCCTTCTTGACCAATTCAATGGTCTTGATGGTCACTGTCGCTGCATTGCTGTTGTGACCAACGGTCATGACAAGCGGGTCAATAATAATATCTTCTACGGGGATTCCCATCTTTACGGCGCGTTCGATGATCTTGCCTGCCGCAGCCAGCCGTTCCTCGGCAGTCGCAGGGATTCCCTCTTCGCCAATCGTAAGACCGATGACTGCCGCGCCTCTATCCCTTACGATCGGCAGGACGGTTGCGAGTTGCTTTTCCTCCCCGTTGACAGAGTTCACCAGCGGTTTTCCGGGGGCAATCCGCAGGCCCGCTTCGAGGATCCTGGGTTCATTTGAATCGATGCAAAGCGGAACATCCACCACCGAGATAACAGCCTCCACGACTTTCGGCATGATTGCGGCTTCATCAATTTGTGGATGTCCCACGTTTACATCCAATACGTCCGCGCCCCAGGCAACCTGTCTCTGGGCAAGATGTTTGACATAATCGAAATTTTGCTCAACGAGGGCCTGCCCCAGCTTCTTAATGCCTGTTGGGTTCAATTTTTCCCCGATCATGACGAACGGTCTATCCTCCCCAATGACGACTTCCTTGTTAGTGCCCTTCAAAATGGTGTGCATTGTTCCACTCCTGAGATGTGTTATTGAACAGATAATCTTTGGACAACAAGCCTGCCTCAACGACGAT
>DATDRD010000517.1:0-3258 GCA_035291925.1 Anaerolineales bacterium | reverse complement strand
GCGGCGCGGCGGGAGGCTCGATCTATAATGCGGAGTTGCTTGTCAATGAAAATCTTTTATGATATAAACCATCGCTAACAACAAAATACTCGCTCTTATCCAGAGAGGCTGAGGGAACGGCCCTGTGAAGCCTCGGCAACCGCTCATACAGTAATCAGTGAGCAGTAAACAGTGATCAGTCACTGGATACTAAAAACTGGCTACTGACAACTGAGAACGGTGCCAACTCCGACAGAAGGATAGCAATATCCGTTTAACTGGAAGATGAGAGGATGGTCTACGCGTGCCTCTTCTTGTACTTCCGGAAGAGGTAATTTTTTTTTATCTCTTCTGGAAAAGCGGGTAAATCTTATTTCAAGAGGAGATGTTCCATGTCCACCGCAGATCGTCAATTCGGTTTCACCACCCGCCAGCTGCATGTGGGATACACGCCTGAAGAGACAACAGGAAGCCGCGCTGTGCCGTTGTATCAGACCGCGGCATACAACCTGCAGAGCACGGAACGGGCCGCGCGTTTGTTCGCACTACAAGAGGCGGGGAATATTTACACGCGCATCTCCAACCCGACCAGCAACGTGCTGGAAAAAAGGATTGCAGATCTTGAAGGAGGCGTGGGGGCACTTGAGACCAGCTCGGGGCATGCCGCGCAAGCTACCGCCATCCTCACGATTTGCGAAGCGGGAGATCATATTGTTTCTGCAGCCACGTTATATGGCGGGACAGTCAGCCAGTTCAAATATACATTCCCGCGTTTGGGGATCAGCGTGACCCTCGTGGACCCATCTGACCCCGAAAATTTCCGCCGCGCGATCCAGCCAAATACAAAGATCATTTATGGCGAGACCATCAGCAACCCGCTGGTGAATATCTTTCCACTCGAAGAAGTGGCGAAGATCGCGCAGGAATACAACATCCCTTTGATGATCGATAACACATTTGCAACGCCCTATCTTTGCCGCCCGTTCGAATGGGGCGCGGATATCGTCACGCACTCCACGACGAAATTCATCGGCGGACATGGCACATCCATTGGCGGCGTGATCGTGGATGGCGGAAAATTTAACTGGGCAAAAGGTAACCGCTTCAAGAACTTCACTGAGCCTGATCCTTCATATCACAACGTGATCTATGCTGAAGATTTTGGTCCTCTGGCTTTTATTTCAAAGGCACGCTCGGGAATTTTACGCGATATCGGCACATGCCAATCTCCATTCAATTCATGGCTGTTCATTCAAGGATTGGAAACCTTGTCTCTTCGCATGGAACGCCATGTGAAGAACGCGCAAGCCGTTGCGGAATTTCTCGAAGACCATCCAAACGTTAGTTGGGTCACCTATTCAGGCTTGCCAGGTCACCGCGACCATGAACGCGCAAAGAGATATCTTCCCAAGGGTCCGGGCGCGGTGCTTGGCTTCGGCGTCAAAGGGGGACGCGAGGAAGGCGCGCGTTTTATTGACCACTTGAAACTGATCAGCCACGTTGCAAATCTCGGTGACGCAAAATCGCTCGCCATTCATCCCGCCAGCACAACGCATTCCCAACTCACGCCAGAGGAACAAACTGCGGCCGGTGTCAGTCCCGATTTCATTCGCCTTTCCATTGGCCTCGAGGATATTGAAGATATTCTCTGGGATCTGGATCAGGCGTTGAGTGCGTAGCGCCCGTACACAGGTATACAGCTAGACACGTACACAAATGTTTACCTGCATACCAGACCTCTTTACTTGTCTACTTGTTTACTTGGATACCTACCCCATGCCTATAAAAATCCCAACCACATTGCCCGCCCGCGCGATTCTTGAACGCGAAAATATTTTCATCATGGATGAAGAACGCGCCATACATCAGGATATTCGTCCACTAAAAGTGGCAATCCTGAATCTTATGCCGACGAAGATCGCGACCGAGACCCAACTCCTGCGATTGCTTTCCAACTCCGCGCTCCAGGTGGAAGTCACATTGCTCCACACCGCTACTTACGAATCAAGGAACACAGATGCCGAGCACTTGCTCAATCACTACCTAGCGTTCGATGACATATGCAAGGAAAAATTCGACGGTCTGATCATCACAGGCGCGCCCGTGGAGCAGATGCCGTTTGAAGAAGTCGAATATTGGGATGAATTGACTGACATCATGGATTGGGCTGAGACAAACGTTGAGTCAACATTTCATATCTGTTGGGGAGCGCAGGCTGGTCTCTACCACCGCTACGGCATCCCGAAGCATGACCTGCCCCACAAGATGTTCGGCGTCTATGAGCACCGCGTCCTTTCTCCGACCGAGAGCCTGCTGCGCGGCTTCGATGACATTTTCCTGGCCCCGCACTCGCGTCACACTGAGATCCGCCGCGTGGATGTGGAGAAGGTCAGCGAATTGAACATCCTGGCTGAATCGGACGAGGCGGGTCTTTACATCCTCGGCACGAAGGATGGACGCCATCTCTTTATTACAGGTCACTCTGAATATGATCCGCTCACGCTCAAAGCAGAATATGACCGCGATGCGAACAAGGGATTACCTATCCATGTGCCGCAGAATTATTATCCAAAAGATGACCCGACCCAAACGCCAAACGTCCGCTGGCGCGGACATGCAAATCTGTTGTATTCAAACTGGTTGAATTACTATGTGTATCAGGTCACGCCGTATGATGTGAATCAGATTCCGTAATAATGATGTCACTCTGAGGGAGCGTTCTCCCTGGCATCGCCCGTCAAGGCAGGTGTCGCGACCGAAGGGTCTATTACTTTCAACAGCAGAGACCCTTCGCTTCGCTCAGGGTGACATGTTCTTGTTTTTGCAAGAATACGACATTTGATCTAAGTATTTTCTATTTGGAGTTTACCCACACCGTCATCTGTGACTCACCGCGATTTGCCCACAAGAAATACTAAACTCTTCTAATGATTCCGCGCTAGAATGGGGAAACTACTTTGCCAATTCAAGAGAATAACATGATGAAAAGAACAAAATATTACTGGTTCATATTGATCGCCTTATTAATAACCAACGCCTGTGGGATAAGTAATCCCGATTCGCTTCCGAATCGGGCCACTGCTGAGTTCACTTCAACAGTGGTTACGCTCCCGACAGGGACTCCCACCGAAACAACCATCCCCACGCCCATTCCAACAGCGACGGCAACCCCGCATCCGCTCGAAATTGATGCAATGCGCGCCCGCGAATATCCCGGCAGCGATATCGTGATCGAACAAGTCCTGGACCCGGGTGTGAACTACAGCCGTTACTATGTTT
>DATDRD010000516.1:0-4708 GCA_035291925.1 Anaerolineales bacterium | reverse complement strand
GGGGATCAATTCGACGTGCATGTGTATTTTAGCACAGGGATTTGAAAGACGCAAGATATAATTCCCGCCATGTCTGAACGGAACCTTGATAAAGCCGCGTTACGCGGAGAACCATCCTACGTTTGGCGGGCGGGACAACAG
Organism: Anaerolineales bacterium; assembly: GCA_035291925.1. Taxonomy (GTDB): domain Bacteria; phylum Chloroflexota; class Anaerolineae; order Anaerolineales; family Villigracilaceae; genus Defluviilinea. Next base: position 4,567 of record DATDRD010000516.1, on the reverse strand, counting down.
CGACGCCTTGAAATGATCGTCCGGGCCGCGGGCGAACTTGTTAAGGGGCGTATCCTGGAAAACGGTTGCGGCGTGGGAATGTACGTCGAACACCTCTCCCCACTTGGTGGAAAAGTCATTGGCTTGGAATATGACTTCGAGCGAGCCACCGAAGCCAGACAGAACTCCCCGCATATTATCAACGCCGCAGGGGAATCCCTTCCGCTTCCATCCGGGACCTTCGACCTGGTCCTCAGCCACGAGGTGCTCGAACACGTACAGGATGACCGCACCGCCATCCGCGAAATGATCCGCGTCCTCCGAAGTCCCGATCCCGCGTCGGGGAAGCCCGGCGGACGCGCCGTGATCTTCTGCCCGAATCGCGGATATCCGTTTGAGACACATGGTGTTTATTGGAAGGGAAAATATCATTTCGGCAACAAGCTATTTGTGAATTATCTACCGCACACTCTGCGTGATAAACTGGCTCCCCATGTGCGCGTTTATTCCAAACGTGACTTGCAGAAATTATTCGATGGCTTGCCGGTGAAATTCATCGAACGGACGATCATCTTCGGCGCGTACGACAACATCATTGCACGTTTTGGCGTATTGGGAAAAGTATTGCGGGGGATCTTACAAATGATGGAAAGAACACCGTTAAAGATATTCGGCCTATCCCACTTTTGGATCCTGGAGAAAACAGACAACTGACTCACAATGCCCAAGAGACCATGCTACATTGCGCATGGTCTCTCTTGAACCTTGCTCGCAGGTGCTATACTCGTTAGAAAGATGCCCAGTCTGACTCAGCCCAAACGCTGATATCGGGCATGCCTTCGAATAGCGCACCGAACGCTTCGGCCACCTTTGGGTCGCCCATGAATTTCTGCAAGCCTTCCAGGTTATTCCACCGGTCAATCGCCATGAACTCCGATGGATTTTGCGGATTGAGATGCGCCTTGTGCCCAACGGCTCCCATGGGACGCGTCATGGCAGACAACGTCTCAACCGTTGCATCGTGAGCCATCTGTGCTTCCTGCTGGCTACCTTTGAGTTTTCCTCGTACAATCGTTAAGTAATTCATACCGTGCTCCTTTTATCTGTTGGTCTTAAACAATAAGACGGGAGATTAAGCCAAAAATGTGCGCTCTCGCTGAAACCTAACATCGCCGCACATTTTCATCTCTTCGAACCGTCATACTTACTGGAATTTGGCACACATGAGCAAACCGATGATTGACAATACCGTCATAAATCTACAGCAGGAAGATAGCCGCCTGGCAGCAGCTAAAAACGGGGACAAAGATCAATACAGCGAATTGGCTGAGCCTTACCGCCGCGAATTACAGATTCACTGTTACCGAATCCTGGGGTCATTGCAGGAAGCGGATGATCTGGTCCAGGAAACTTTTCTGCGTGCCTGGAGGCGGCTTGACACGTATCAGGGCCGTGCTTCCTTCCGCGCCTGGCTCTACAAGATTGCAACCAATGCCTGTTTGGATGTGCTCGACCAGAGACATAGTCGCCGCCTGCTCCCGATGGATATCCATCCCGCTTCTGACCCAAATGCGACGATTGATCCACCTCCCTCGGAAATCTACTGGCTGGAGCCTTTCCCGGATGACTGGCTGGTCGATCAGACCGCCGCCAACCCTGAAGCTCGATACTCCTTATATGAAAGTGTCTCACTCGCCTTCCTGACGGCCTTGCAAGCCCTGCCGCCGCGCCAACGCGCCGCGCTGATTCTGACCGATGTTCTGGACTGGTCTGCTCGTGAAGTAGCAGAGTTGTTGGAAACAAGCATCTCTTCTGTTAACAGTGCTCTCCATCGGGCGCGGGTAACATTGGCCAAACACTATCATAGCCATGTACAGGAGATGCCTACCAAGATAGAACCTGATGAGCGGACACAAAAATTACTCGATGAATACGTGGAAGCCTGGCAGACAGCGGATATAGCGGGCTTGGTCGCCTTATTGAAGAAAGATGCCATCCTTACCATGCCACCCTCGCCTTCATGGTATCGTGGAAAGAATGCGATCCGCATCTTTGCCGCCAGGACCGTGTTTGCAGATAATGGAATGTTTGCAGGTAAAGCAAAAGACCGTTGGAAACTGCTTCCGCTTCATGCAAATGCACAACCCGGTTTCGCCATATATCAACGTGCAGAAGCCGGAGATTATCATTTCTCCGGGATTCACGTGCTAACGGTGAAGGCGCGTCAGCTCACCCAGATTACGTGTTTTATGGATCCATCTTTCTCGCCCTATTTCGGCGTGTCACCAACAATTACGCCATGAAATCGAAGCGAGTTTTCGGCTAGAGTGTTTTTGAATCCTGGAAAGCTTTAGGAGTCAGCATGACCAAGATCAACACAAAGACGGACTTAATTGCCACTCTCCAAGATTCCAATCAACGCGTCACTGATTGGTTTATGGACATTCCTGCAAAGGATTTTTTCATCCCTCAGGGAGAAGTATGGTCTGCAGCTAACAACTTGGACCATCTTATCAAAGCCCATAAACCAATCACCAAAGCCTTGAAGTTACCAAAAATCACTCTACAGGCAATGTTTGGTAAACCCGAAAAGCGATCCATGGCATATGAGCAACTTTGCCAGATCTATCGGGATGAAATTGCCAAAGGCGCGCAGGCCTCCGGACGCTTCCTCCCTCACCAGGAAAATCCCGATGAAAAAGCTGAAGAGAAAAAGAGGGAATTACTGGATCAGTGGGCAAAAGCCAGTGCGGAACTCGCGGCCATCGCTGAAAAATGGGAGGGAAGCGAATTGGACCAATATCAACTACCCCATCCAATACTGGGCAAACTGACAATTCGGGAAATATTATTCTTTACGATTTACCATAACCTTCGCCACGCAAGTCAGGAAGGGGATTAAACATAAAACGGGGCGACCAGATATTTGGTCACCCTGTTTTCATATTGCTTCCCTAAAATCATAAATCCCACCTCTAACTTCCCACTTCTTTTTACAACTGGAACATTCAAGGTATTCTTTTTTATCTACCAATGGGGAATGTCCGCAATCGGGACATTTGAAGAACGAAATCACATTTGCGGGAATTTCAACCAATCTCTGCTCTCCAATCTCTAATTTCGCCTTCATAAAAACACTGGGAGACAACTGCCATAACGCGCCCGTCCATTGGAAAAGAGAATCGAGGAAGACCAGAATGCCTGTTGGAACAATCCGCTTTAGAAGTCCCACACGGAAGTGTGAGAGGGTCAAAGTCCGTTCGGTCTCAAAACCAAGTTCTCTCAACCAATTGCGGACCGCTTTGGGATGAAAATCAAAATTAAGTTCTACAAACTCAACAGGCTCCAGTGTAAACGGACTCCACTTTTGCCTGCCAAGCAGGTAACGCAAGATGGCTTTAAGATTCAGTTTATTGGCAAACTCAAGGATGAATGCTCCGCCAGGTTGTAATACATTTCGCACCTGACTCAGGGCTTTTTGCGCGTCGGCCATGTGGTGCAATGCGCGGATCATGGTCGCCGCGTCAAACAGGCCGTCTACAAACGGGAGGCGGTACGCATCTGCCGCGACGTAAATGCATTTATCGGATTTGCCAAGCCGTACTTGGGCCTGTTCCAGTTGCGTGCGCGCATAATCGAGCAGGACGATTCGATCAAAGCCAGGATAGCGCGTCGTATTTCGCCCGGCTCCCGCCCCCAGTTCCAGCAGGAGGCGCCCGCTTTTCGGCAGGAGTCGCTTGAGGGCAATGGCTTCCGTACGGTCTTCATATTCACGCCCACCATCATCCCAAAAGGACGTTTGGTAATCTGAGTCTTCGTAATTACAGACGGGAGGGGTGGGCATCAGTGTTCAGTAGACAGTATCCAGTGTTCAGTTTTTGCGCCTGGCTTTAACAAAGTAATTTGCTGGTTCCTCCCGGATTTGGTATGGTGACGGGTTACAAAATTGTTCTGCTTTCGCAATCATGCCACCGAGCAAACGGCCAATCTCAACACATTTCTCAAGAAGAGCATTTGCCTCCTCTTGAGAAATGTATTCACAGTCAAACGCAGTTTCAATCCAGTGCTGGGTTTCCTGCTGCTCGCCATCAGAATCAGTTAGTTTGCTGACAAAATGCTTTTCATATCGACGCTTTGCCCAGGATTCGGCAATCTGCGCTCCGATGGAGCGAGATGAACGGCGTATTTGGTCAGTGAGAGAATAATTTTCTTCTGTTGGAAACCGTTTCGTGAGTCTGAAAATCGCGAGTGAAAGCTCTCTTGCCTTCCTATATACAATCAAATCGCGAAAGCTGCTGGCATATTCCAATTTGGCCATATCAGATCTTCACTGATTACTGAATACTGAACACTCAGGACTCATTATTTACCGTTCCAGCCGCGCCCGATCGCACGATAAGAGAATCCCATTTCTTTCATCACTGCCGGATCGTAGATATTGCGGCCATCGTAAATAATGGGCGACTTGAGCAAATCCTTGATCTTTTCGAGGTCGAGCTGCTTGAATTCATTCCACGGCGTAACGACGATCAGCGCATCACAGTCCTGGGCCATTTTATAAGCATCGTCGAAGATCTCAACCGCTGGC
>DATDRD010000515.1:0-1551 GCA_035291925.1 Anaerolineales bacterium | reverse complement strand
CGCGGATCGCGAGATTATCCGATTCCGAGCCACAGGATGTGAAGATGATTTCATCGGGCCTGCAATTCAAAACGGATGCGACCGTCTCACGCGCGGCATCGATCGCAGCTTCGGACTGCTGTCCATAACGGTGAACGGACGAAGGGTTCCCGAATGAAGCGGAAAAGTAGGGGATCATCGCATCCACAACGCGAGCATCCACCGGAGTTGTTGCAGAATAGTCCAAGTAAATCATGGCGGGGAGATTATAGCATGCCGAAGAGCAGGAAATTTGTCGTGTGTTGATTTGACTATTAGCCAAAATCCAGTAAAATAGCGCCTCTTACGGAAAGGAGTAAGAATGCTTAAAATCCGATTAATGACTGGCATACAAATAATAATGATGACGGGCGCCCTGCTGCTCGCATCCTGTGGTGCAAGTGTTCCTGAATTAACCCCCACCGTAACTTTCAGTGCAGATGAAATTCGTACTCAGGCGGTTGGGACCTTCTCTGCGGGTCTGACTCAGACCGCGCTGGCCGCGCCGTCCGACACGCCTGTTCCCACCCTGACGCCCGCGCCCCCCCAAACGCTGGCCGCGAGCACAGCCGGAACCCCATTCGGTGCAGCCACAAGTGTGGCTGCTACAGCGGTGACCTCCTGCTACGGTCTCACTTTTGTGAGCGATGTGAGCATCCCCGACAACACAGCGATGACGCCCGGTCAAAGTTTTACAAAGACTTGGAAGGTAAAGAATGCAGGTTCATGCGCCTGGGATGCCGGATTCAAATTTGCATTTGTGGGCGGTGATGCAATGGGTGGAACTACTTACACCCTGCCATCATCCGTTGCCGCGGGTGCGGTGGCCGATGTTTCAGTAGCCATGGTCGCGCCTAATAAGACAGGGACAATTCGGGGCGATTGGCGACTGTCCACAGCAAGCGGCCAATTTTTCGGTGACCAGGTTTATGTTCAGGTAGTGGTAGGAGGCGGTTCTGCACCGACCAATACGAGTGGGCCTGCGGCCGCAACTTCAACTGCAGTTCCAGCTACTCTGACACCAACCCCGTAAGCAAGTATTACTGACCTTCAAATTAGCCTCCGCCCATGCAGGCGTTGGAGAATACGCGCAACGCTCAGAAATGATAAGATTTGCGCAGTGTTGTATTCCCCAGACATAACCAAACAAAATACACATCCCGAATTCGGCTTTCGGGATGTGTATATTTTATAACATTAGAGTTATTGGAACACTTCAAGGGTTCCGCGGCGTTTGGCTGCGATCTCTTTGGTGATGCGTTTGATGACGCCAATACCAGACTTGAATGTACGGCGAAGTTGCGAGACTTCGATTGCGTTCATTCAATTGCCTTGAAATGGCAAGCTTATATTCCGGCATTGCTCAAGATGGTCATCATCTCAGATAGCATTGTGGTGAGTGTGGGATGTGTGACCTCGAAATGATCTATCGCATCCTGCAACCGCTCCAGCATGGAATCGTCGGATTCTCCTTTAACTTTTCCGGAGCGTTTCAACAAACTACGGATATCCGCGTTGAGATGACGGAGTAAT
>DATDRD010000514.1:0-5558 GCA_035291925.1 Anaerolineales bacterium | reverse complement strand
GCGAAATTAGCCGATTGCCACTCCAGGCTTTTATCTACTCGTGCAGCGCGTATTCGACCTGGGACAGATGACAAGGTACTCACCTCATGGAACGGTCTTATGCTCGCGGTGATGGCGGAGGCGGCGCGCGTCTTAACTCTGGAGTTGGGAAGCTCGCTTCCGACTGACCAGCAAGTTGGTCGACTCCAGAGCAAATATTACAAACTGGCTACGCGTAATGCTGAATTTTTATTGGGCGTCCTACGCCCCTCCGGCAAACTCAAACATAGTTGGCGCGATGGAAAGACAACAGACGAAGTCTTTCTCGAAGATTATGCCGCACTGATTCTCGGCCTGCTTGAGCTCTACCAAACTGACTTCAACAACAAATGGTTCGCATCCGCAAAAAAACTTGCCGATGAAATGATCGAGTTATTTGAAGACCCAAATGGCGGGTTCTTTGACACATCGAAAGATGGCGAAGTCTTATTGCTCCGCCCGAAAGACCTGCAGGACAATGCCACACCATCCGGAAACGCGCTGGCATCCGAAGCATTGCTTAAGCTCTCTGCATTCACCGATGATGGAACTTATCGCGATCTTGCAGAGAAATCACTGGGCCAGGTTACCGAGTCAGCTTTGCGATATGCAACCGCATTCGCGCGCTGGCTGTCAGCCGCAGATTTTGCCCTGGGAAACGTGAAGCAGGTGGCGGTGCTGTATGATGCGAGCCAGGATAACGCGCAAGAGTTGATCCGAGTCACGCGATCGGAATATAGACCAAATATGATTGTTGCCGCTTCCGCTTATCCCCCATCAAAAGACGCACCGCTGCTTTTGTTGGATCGCCCATTGAAAGATGGTCAGGCGACCGCTTATGTATGTGAAGGCTTCGTCTGCAAATATCCTGTGACTACGATTCTTCAGCTGCAGAGTTTGCTGTAAAAAGGGAACTCGCTTACGAGCCCACCTGAATTCATCAGCAGTACCATAAACAGAACCATCGGGGTGAGTCTTTTGTGTCTGAACGGCATTAACTTAGAAATATTTAATCTTGGGATGGTAGCATTGGAACTCGAAGATGGACGACCAATAGTTGCCAAACATCGTCGCGCTGCGCGCAAGTTCGCCCCACAATCATCCTATACGAATACCCATAAACTCTTCACAGCATTTACGGTTGAAAGAACCATGGAGGTAGATAAGTATGACAACGATTAGCTTTAGACGAACAGGCGGGACATTGGGTCAGGAAATCGCTGCCAATTTCGATCTGAACAGCATGCCCGCCAGTGATTCACAGCGCCTGCAGGACCTGATCGATGAATCCAGTTTCTTTGAGATTCCGGTCGTGGACGTGGTGCCATCCGGGCCGGATGAATTTGCGTATGCCATCACCGTGGTATCCGGGAACTCAATTCATACGGTCAGCGTCACCAACAACTTAATGCCCAGATCCCTGCGCACGCTCATTCACGATCTGACGGAACTTGCAGTTGCCAACTGACATATAATCAGCCGCTTATAGTCCGGGGGAAATTTATAAGAGGGAGCCTCTCGATTCAAAAACATGCAGATTCGTCACCCTGAGGCGAGCATGCCAGCACAGGTGTGGCTTTCGGAGGATGACTTTGTGGTTTTGATATCCGGCATTCTTCTCTCATCACTCCATCGCAAACCTACACGAAGATAACTTATAATCGATCCATGCCAAAGGAGTGACAAGATGAAAGTGAAATACATCGCCATCTGCCAGGGAAGCAACTGCGATCCCACCCACCCAGGAACAGCTCAAACGTGATCCTCGCCCTGTTCAATTATTTTGAAGTCAGAAGCCTGGAATAAGAGAACGCAGCTTATGGATCAAGAGCGGCCAATAAACATGACAGAACAACGCACCCGCCTCACCCTACCCTTTGCGCTGTTGATCGCTATCCTGGCCGTCTCCACCGCTTCGATCTTTATCCGTTTCGCACAAACAGACGGCGCGCCCTCTCTCGTCATCGCCGCCTTGAGGCTCTCGTTCGCCACTCTCCTGCTTGCTCCCATTGCCATCACGCGTCATGGAGAGGAAATATCCAATCTCACGCGCCGCGAACTGACTCTGGGACTCGTATCGGGTCTATTTCTTGCAGTCCACTTCGCGACGTGGATTTCGTCACTCGAATACACAACGGTGGCAAGTTCGGTGGTTTTCGTGTCCACCGGCCCGCTCTGGGTGGCGTTGCTCTCGCCAATGCTCCTCAATGAGCGGCTGACGCGGGCGGCAATTATCGGGTTGGCGCTGGCCCTTTTAGGGGGAACAGTGATCGGCTTGTCTGATGCGTGCACCTGGAGCGGCGGACTGAAATGCGCTGATCTAAAACAGGTCATGCAGGGTCGCGCTATGTGGGGAAACTTCCTGGCACTGCTCGGCGCGTGGGCCGTCTCAGGCTATCTCATCATCGGACGGAAACTGCGGGCGACGCGTGGCGTGTCGCTCATCCCCTATATCTTTGTTGTTTATGGAATGGCTGCCATTGGGCTCCTTGCCGCGATGTTCGTCGCCGGAGAGACGCCGTTCGGTCTTCCCATCCAAGCATACGTGTGGATTCTTCTTCTGGCTGCGTTTCCACAACTGATCGGTCACTCAACCTACAATTGGGCATTGAGGTATATCCCCGCTTCGTTTGTGGCCCTCACAACATTGGTCGAGCCAATTGGCTCCGCAATACTGGCCTATTTTATTTTGAGCGAAACGCCGACGAACGGCGTTCTGCTTGGCGGCGTATTGATCCTGATCGGAATCTATCTCGCCTCGCGACCAAACAATCCCTAAATCCCTTTTATCAGTGGTTATTCATGACTTTAATATTATCTGCAAAAGATCACGAGATGTTACGCGGTGAATTCGGGCCCGCGACAAAAATGGCGATGTCCATCGTCGCGCGCATGGCAGAAGTCTCTGGCGCATGGGAACTGCTGGATATCACCGGCGCGCACATTGACAGCACGGTGTACATCGGCGAGGCTGGCCTGGAATTTGCCGAGCGATTGGCAGGCCTCGGGGCGAAAGTATGTGTGCCAACAACATTGAACGTGAGCGGACTCGATGAGCATCACTGGCAGGAATGGGCTGTGCCATCAGACTGGGCAAGGCAGGCATATCGCCAGATGCTCGCCTATCAAAGCATGGGCACCATCCCCACCTGGACTTGCGCGCCTTATCAAGCAGAAACGCGCCCTTCGTTCGGCCAGCAAATCGCCTGGGGCGAATCGAATGCGATTGTCTTCGCCAATTCTGTGCTCGGTGCGCGCACGGAAAGATACCCTGACCTCTTCGACATTTGCTGTGCCATTACTGCCCGCGCGCCGGCCATTGGCTTGCACCTTACTGAAAACCGCGCCGGGCAATTGCTCTTCCATTTGGTGGATATTCCGAAACAACTACAGCAAAGCGATGATTTCTATCCTGTACTTGGTAATCTCATCGGAAAAGCATCACTCGACAAAATCCCCGTCATTGATGGAATGGTGATTCCACCTGATGAAGATCGACTCAAGGCCTTCGGCGCAGCAGCAGCTTCGTCAGGTAGCGTTGCCATGTTCCACATGATCGGCATCACACCTGAGGCGCCCACATTGGAGGAAGCGTTTCATGGAAATGCACCCATTGAAACGATCCCTATCACCATGGATTCACTGAGAGAATCCCGCCGCCAGCTGACGCACACAGACAGCGACCAATTGCACATGGTCGTGTTGGGCAGTCCGCATTTTTCGCTGGCAGAGTTTGGACGTCTCGCACCCATGCTCAAGGGGAAAAGAAGGCATCCCGATGTAAAATTTCTGGTCACTTCCAGCCGCGCCATGACATTGCTTGCCCACAAGGCAGGCTTCCTTGAGCCACTGGAGGCATTTGGAGCCCAGATCACCGTCGATACCTGCATCCTGACTTCTCCCATGTTGCCGGCGGAAATCCAGAACCTGATGACCAACTCGGCAAAGTTTGCCTACTACGCGCCAGGCTTGTTGGGTAAGAAAATCGCGTTTGGCAGTCTGGAAGATTGTGTCAACTCCGCGGTCACAGGTCGTATCATCCGAGATGAATCATTATGGCTGACATAACTTTACAGGGAAAGATCATCATTCACGGCGAGGCGCATGGCACGGCTTTGGTCAGCAGTGAACCGCTGTCCTTCTGGGGCGGCTACGATTGGAAAAGCGGCGAGATCATTGACCGTCGTCACACGTTATCCGGCTTCATCGCGAAGGACAAAATTCTTGCCATCCCGTTCACGCGCGGCTCATCCACCACGACGGCCGTCCTGCTTGAAGCGATCCGGGCGAAGACTGCGCCTGCCGCGATCATTACGACCGATACCGATTTCTTTTTTGCGCTCGCATCCGTTGTTGCCGACGAGCTTTATCAATTGTCTCTCCCATTGATCGCCCTCGCCGAAGATGATTTCGCGAGAATACAAACCGGCGATAAAATCATAATCACCGACGATGGTGAAGTGTTGATTCACACATAAGAGTGCCTCCAGATGACGCCACAGCTCAGCCCGCGCACAAAGCAGCTGAAGAAAATCTTGAGAAAAACATGAAACTTCCATCCCATTTTTATCTTGACGGAGCTGGCATTCCCTACGAAGCGCGCAGTTTCTCGCCCGAAACCGAAAAAGGTGCGGCGAATGTCGCGCGCGTGCTTGGCTTTTCCGAAAGGCAGGCAGTCAAGACACTGATCTTTCAGGTGGATACAGGCGAGCGGGTGCTCGTGATGCTTGGAGGTGACCAAAATGCAATCTCGGGACATCTCAAGAAAGCGATCGGCTCTCGTAACATTCGAATGGCCGCGCCCGAAATTGTAAAAGAGACAACGGGATATGTCATCGGCTCCATCCCGGCCTTTGGCTGGCAGCCGCCTGGATTCCGATCCTTCCTCGAGGCGAGTCTCGTTAAAGAACCCATCCTCGGCACGGGCGCGGGTCAATGGGGTGAGGAGATCATGATCACGCCCGGGAATTTGATCAAGGCCAGTAACGCGATTGTTGTCAATTTGACGGATCGGGCAATACCGGTAATTGGCAATCAGTGAGCATCAGGCAGAAGGCAGTTTATGATGGGGCGTGCCGATAAAGGCATCATTCTCACAACTGGCACATTCACGGTAGAAGCGAGAAAAGAAGCTGTCCGAGATGGTGTTCCACCTATCGAATTAGTTGATGGCGAAAAAATCTTGGAAATGTGCGAAGAACTTGTATTTGGGCTTAAGCCAAAGAAGACCTTTGATAAGGAGGTGTTATCTATATGAGTCCAACCCGCATGTCACGCCTAGAGTCAGCGATCCGCGTCGTCCTTGAGTTCAATGAGGCCTTCAACCGTCATGATGTCGCAGGTATGATGCAGCTTATGAGCGACGATTGTGTCTTCGAAAACACTGGTCCGGCCCCCGACGGCGCTGTGTACTCGGGGAAGGAAGTAGTAACTCAGTTTTGGCAGGACTTCTTCCGCGAGTCGCCCAATGCCCACATCGAAATCGAGGAGATTTTTGGCTTTGGTATTCGGTGCATTATGCGCTGGAGATACGACTGGGT
>DATDRD010000513.1:0-1633 GCA_035291925.1 Anaerolineales bacterium | reverse complement strand
GACCCAAACGGTACTCCATATAAGTTGTGGTTATTTGATCCCGCTGCACAAACATGGACTTCGTTGTTTGAGTACGCTTACATTGATCCACCGTTCTGGTCGCCCGATGGGAAGTGGCTTGCGTTCCGCGTGCAGGATGGGCTGGGCGGTGAGGATGTTTATATCGTTCAGCCTGATGGTTCAGAATTAAAGAACCTGACCTCCTCGAGCAGCCTGCCGGTTGAAGGACGCCCATATGTAATGGATGGTTGGATTACCGGCAACATCCTGGTGCGGTCGGCGAAGCTGGGCAGCGATGATTCCGTGTATTTAGTCCGCATTGCAGATGGGCGCGTGCGGCCAATGTTCGAGACGTTGCTGACAAAAGCGATGTTCATTCCTTCGAGCCACGGCGCGTGGCTGACTTATGATGACTACGACTACGACAGCCAGAAACATACACTTTATGTGACGGAGCCCGATGGCGCGAACCCGGTTGAGCTGGCGAGCTTTACCGGCGGGACTTTGTATCCGATCATCTGGTCACCGGATAATGACCGTCTTGCTTTTGCCTACTATACTGAATTTACACAAAACGGCAATCCGACTGCCGATGTATATGTCATCGATCGAAACGGCAGAGGTTTGAAACAGGTTTACAGGGGCGTGACGGTTGGCGCGCTGATGTTCTCGCCCGATGGGAAATTTTTACTTATCAGCGAGACGACCAGCCCGACAGGCGGCCATCTCTTCGTCGTGGATCTGGAGACGCTGGAGCAGCGCATCATCCAGGCCCCGGGCTTGTCTCTCGATACCGATTGGTTTATGCCCTCCTGGCGGAAGTGACCCCACACAGCCTCCTCTAAAATCATTAGTATTCTCAAAGCAAATACCTCCTCAACCAATTGGTTAAGGAGGTCTTGTGTACTTATTTACCAAGCTTTTTCTTAAACGCCTCCGTCAACGCGGGGACGATCTGGAACAAATCACCCACCACACCATAACGCGCTTGCTTGAAGACGGGCGCATCGGCATCTTTGTTGATGGCGACGATCAACTTGGCATTGCGCATTCCGACCAGATGCTGGATCGCGCCGGAGATGCCGCAGGCAATGTACAGATCGGGTGTGACGACTTTACCGGTTTGACCCACTTGATGGGAGTACGGAATATATCCACCATCCACTGCCGCGCGTGAGGCGCCGACCGCGCCACCAAGCACGTTTGCCAACTCGGTGATCAGCGCAAAGCCCTGGTGTGCGCGCCAGATCTCTGCCTGTCTTTCATCCATGCCCGCGGGTGGCTGCAGGGATGGGTTGTTCGAGACGCCGCGCCCGCCCGAGACGATCACGCCTGCGTCTCCCAGGTTCACCGCGCTTTCAGATGCGGAGTAGCCTTCAACAGTTGTCAACGCATCGGACTTCACTTCAACTTTTGTCGGGGTGCCTGATTTGCTCGCGTCTGCTTCGGGTTTGGGGAAGAAGCGCGGGCGAATACTCGCCATCACGGGTTTGCCAGAGCAAACGGTCTTCTCCAAGACTTTGCCTTCGTAAATGGGACGTGTCGCGATCAACTGGTCGCCATTCATTTCGAGCGCGGAGACGTCAGTCAGCACTCCGGTATTCAAATCCACTGCGGACATGGCAGCAAGCTC
>DATDRD010000512.1:0-3060 GCA_035291925.1 Anaerolineales bacterium | reverse complement strand
AAGGATGCGCTTGCGAGTTCGGGCCTTGAGATCACGGAAGCGAACGCTGGGAGGATCGGCGTGCTCGTCTCTTCGGCGATCGGTGGGATAAAATCTTTGCAGGATGCAGTCATTACGAATCACACGGAAGGACCGCGGCGTGTCAGTCCGTTTTTGATCCCCATGTTGATGCCAAACGGCGCGGCGGGTATGATCGCAATCGATCATCAAATAAAGGGCCCCTGCTTTTCAGTTGCGTCCGCGTGTGCGTCAGGCTCGGATGGGATCGGGACTGCGTTCCTGATGTTGAAGGCTGGCATGATCGACGCCGCGCTCGCGGGGGCGGCAGAGATGACGATCTGCTCGGTGGGCGTGGCTGCGTTTGACCGTGTGGGCGCGATGTCACGGCGCAACGACGATTACTCGATGACGCCTCAGCCTTTCGACAAGAATCGTGATGGTTTGGTCATGGGTGAGGGCGCGGCTGTGCTTGTGCTCGAGCGTGAGTCCGTTGCAAAAGCGCGCGGCGCGAACATCCTGGCCGAGCTGGCAGGTTACGGTGCAACGGCGGACGCGTTCCACGTCACGGCTCCGCATGAACAGGGTGCGGGTGGCGCGGCCGCGATGCGGATGGCGCTTGACTCCGCCAGGGCAAATGTGGATGAGCTTGGTTATATCAATGCGCACGGGACAGGTACACCTTTGAACGACCAGTCTGAGACGCGCGCCGTCAAGGCCGCGTTTGGTGAATTGGCATATAAGATCCCCATCTCGTCAACAAAATCCATGACGGGTCATATGATGGGCGCGACCGGCGCGTTGGAAGCCATCTTCTGCGTCCAGGCAATCCGTGAAGGAATTCTCCCGCCGACCATTCATTACGAGACTCCCGACCCGGAGTGTGACTTGGATTACATCCCGAATGAGGCGCGCGGGAAAGAGATCAGGCTGGCAATCAGCAACGCGTTTGGCTTTGGCGGACATAACGCGGTCTTGGCGATAAGGAAGTATTAGCCACTGAGTCACGGAAGCACAGAGAAACAATAAACTCGGTCTCTCTGCGTCTCCGTGGCCCGTGGCAAAACAGGGTTGTGAATATCACACATGCGTGCTATAATCCGCCGTCGCGTAAGAATAAAGAACACTCTAAGCGTAAGGAAGAAAGACAATGGCAGATATTATTAAGGCTCTCGAAGCCAAGAAAAATGAAAACATACCCGCTGTGAAAGCCGGTGATAACGTCAGTGTACATGTGAAGATCAAGGAAGGCGACCGAGAACGTATTCAGGAGTTCAAGGGCACCGTCATCCGCATGCGCAAGGGCGGCAACGATCAATCCATCACCGTCCGCCGCATGGCCTCAAACGGTATCGGAGTGGAACGCACCTTCCTGCTTCGCTCCCCGCGTGTCGACAAGGTCGTGGTCGAGCGCCACAGTGTCGTCCGCCGTGCACAGCTCTATTTCATGCGCAGCCGCACTGGCAAATCTGCCCGCCTCAAACAGAAGTTCGACTAAAGAGCAGATCAGGCCCTAAGGGTTTTTGCGAAGCAACCCTTAGGGCCTTTTTGTTTTACAATCAAGGCATGGCGCCAATTATCGGAATTACCACCAATCAATCGGCCAACGCATATGGCCAGCCGACCGTTATGCTCATGCAATCCTATGTCAATGCCATCCTGCAGGCGGGAGGAGTTCCGGTTTTGATTCCATCCTTGGTTGCTGAAGATGGATGGGATGCTCTTTACGCCCGGTTGGACGGGATTCTCTTCTCCGGCGGCGGAGACATCGCCCTCAAGCATTTTGCGGGCGACCCGCATCCCCGCATTGATGATGTGGACCCGGCGCGGGATTCCGTTGAATTGAAGATGATCCACACCGCCGCGTCAGACGGCAAGCCCTTTCTCGGCATTTGCCGCGGCTGCCAGGTAGTCAATGTCGGCTTAGGTGGGACTCTTTATACTCACATCCCGGATCAGCTCCCTAACGCTTTAGACCATTCTTACCCGGGCAACATGCGGACGGTGCTTGTGCATGAAGTCAAGATCGAAGAAGGCACGCACATTGCCGAGATTTACGGTGAGCCGATCATCAAAGTCAACAGCCTGCACCACCAGGGACTCAAAGACATCGCGCCTTCCCTCCGCGTCGCAGGCCACGCACCCGATGGATTGGTCGAAGCGGTGGAACTCCCCGATCATCCCTTTGGAATCGCCGTACAATGGCACCCCGAATGGCTGACGGATCAAGAGTCAACGAGGAATTTGTTTAGGAAGTTTGTGGAAGCGGCGGGGGCAAAAAATATTCATAGGCGCGCTGTCGGGGGTGTTGACGAATCCCGTTCATAATCGTGATAGCAGCGTCAAATGGGGATCAAAACATGAAGGGGTGAGAAGCTATCTCCTTCCGCTAATGTTTGCTTCATATTGCCTCGGTACAATATGCCGCTATGTCAGAAGTCACCCAGCCCACGCGCCGACTGGATCAGTTCCAGCCTGTGCGCACCAAACCCGTGCAAAAATGCAAATCATCGCGGTTCTGGCCACTCGCGTTCACAGCGCTCGTCCTGATTTATCTCCTCGCGCCCCTACGAACCAATATCCTGTTGCTCGGCACAGACGATTCCCCCGAGCGCGGCACGGTAGGCCGCACGGATACGATCATCCTCACGACAGTAGTACCACTCAAACCGTACGTTGGCATGCTTTCCATCCCGCGAGACCTGTGGGTTTCGATCCCTGGCGTGGGAGAACAACGCATCAACACAGCCTATTTCTTTGCAGAGGCAAATGAGCCTGGCTCAGGACCGCAGGCGACCATGCAAACGATCCGCGACAACTTTGGCGTGCCTGTGCGCTACTACGCGGTGATCCACATGCTTGGATTGGTCTCTGTGGTGGATTCATTAGGCGGTGTGGACATACAGCTTGAAACAGCGATGGGCGGATTGCCAGCCGGTGGACATCATCTGGATGGATCCCAGGCGCTTGCATTTATACGTGACCGCAACAGTAGCGATGACTTTGGTCGAATGCGGCGTGCACAAATCTTGCTGTCAGCCGCTTTCGGGAGAGTGCTCAAGC
>DATDRD010000511.1:0-2556 GCA_035291925.1 Anaerolineales bacterium | reverse complement strand
AAAAGACCACATACGATCATGGCAGAATACACAACCCTTGAAAAAATCCGTTTGCAGAAGATCGAAGAACTCCGCGCCGAGGGCATTAACCCGTATCCCATGCGTGCCGAACGCACGCACACAAGTGCCCAAGCCGCCGCGGAATTCGAATCAGATGAATCGCGTGAAGTGAAAGTTACGCTCGCGGGACGCATCCGCGCCAGCCGCGCAATGGGCAAGGTTTCCTTTGCTCACATTGAAGATGGCGGCGGCAAGATCCAGTTGTTCTTTCGCATCAATGAGCTTGGCAAAGACCGCGTGGATTTTTTCAATCGGATGTTCGACCTCGGTGATTTCATCCAAGCCTCGGGTGTGATGTTCCGCACGAAGACAGGGGAGGTCACGCTTCACGTCCACGACTTCAAACTGCTTGCCAAATCCATAACCCCTTTGCCCGCTGACAAGGATGTGACCCAGGAAGATGGCACCGTTATTCGTTATGCCGCGCTTGAGTCGCCTGAAATACGCGCGCGGCAACGCTATGCTGACCTGGCTGTTAATCCCGATGTGCGCGAGACTTTCCGCAAGCGCGCCATGCTGATCAAAGCCTTGCGGACTTTCCTCGACGATCACGAATTTCTTGAAGTCGAAACTCCCATCCTGCAGCCGTTGTATGGCGGCGCGGCGGCGCGTCCGTTTGAGACACATCACAACGAACTGGAACAGAATATGTACCTGCGAATCTCGTTCGAGTTGTACCTCAAACGTTTGCTTGTGGGCAATTTGGAACGCGTCTATGAGATCGGGCGTGATTTTCGGAATGAAGGCGTCTCCTTCAAGCACAACCCTGAATTCACCCAACTTGAGTTTTATTGGGCATACGCAGATTATTTACAAGTGATGGAATTGACCGAGCAAATGGTTGCCTATGCCGCTGAGCAGGTGACAGGTTCTTCAAAAATCAAATACGGCGAATACGAATTGGAATTCAAGCCGCCGTGGAAGCGCGTCGAATTGCGTGTGGGCATTTTGGAAACAAGCGGCATTGACATTGCCGAGCATAAAACTGCCGAGGCGTTGTTTAAAGCGATTAAGGAGAGGCAGCCCAAGGCGGCGCCTGACCCGAAGTCCACACGCGGCAAGTTGATCGATTTCCTGCTTGGTGAATTCCTTGAGCCAGCACTCATCCAACCGACTTTCCTTTACAACTATCCGCGGGATATTTCTCCGTTGGCAAAATCCTTGCCTGGCAACCCGCTAATGGTGGAACGTTTTGAAGGCTACACGGCAGGCTTTGAACTGTGCAATGCCTTTACCGAGCTGAACGATCCGCTGGACCAGGAACAGCGTTTCCTCGAAATGGGACGTGACTATGCCGCCGATGACGATGAAAAGCATCCAATGGATGAGGATTATCTGCGCGCCATGCGTTATGGCATGCCTCCCAATGGCGGCTTCGGCATGGGCGTGGACCGTCTCGCGATGCTGTTGACAGATAAGCATTCCATCCGCGAAGTTCTATTATTCCCCGCTCTTCGCAAACAGGAATTTGGTGAATAAAATGAGTGGCACAGCCAACGCTGTGCCACTCATTTTGATAATATGGTAGGAAAATAAAAAATGAAAAAAGATTATCAACCCACTTCTGCATACGCACTTCAACTTGATGCTCAAGATAAACTGGCTTCGTTTAGAGAAGCCTTTCTCATCGATGATCCCAACCTTGTTTATCTCGATGGCAATTCACTTGGACGTTTGCCCAAAGCCGCCATTGAGCGTGCGAAAAAAATTGTGGAGGAAGAATGGGGGCGTGACCTTATTCGCGGCTGGAATAAAGGCTGGTGGGAAGCCCCCTCCCGCGTCGGCGACAAGATCGGCAAGATCATTGGCGCAGCGGAAGGACAAACCCTCGTTGGTGATACGGTTTCGCTCGACCTTTTCAAGCTCGCCACCGCCGCGCTAATGCTTCAGCCGAACAAAACCCGTATCATTACCGATACCTTCAACTTTCCTTCCGACCTGTACGTCCTGCAAGGTATCAAACAAAACCTCGATAACCGCCACGAAATTGTCCTTATCGGCGCAAGAGACAAGGACATCACACCAGATATCGCCGCGCTTGAAGACGACATCAATGAAGATACCGCGCTCGTCACGCTCTCGCATGTCGTCTTCAAAAGCGGCTATCTCTACGATATGCAGCGCATCACCGAACTTGCTCACGCAAAAGGCTCGCTTGTACTTTGGGATTTGAGTCATTCGGTCGGCTCGGTTCCCGTCCATCTTGACGACTGCAATGCAGATTTCGCCATTGGCTGCACCTACAAATATCTCAACGGCGGTCCCGGCGCGCCTGCATTCTTTTACGTCAACAAAAGTATTCAAGAGAAACTTTCCTCGCCTGTCTGGGGCTGGTGGGGACAAAAGAATCCCTTCGACTTCGACCTCGAATACACACCCGCCCCCGGCGCCCAGCGTTTCCTCGTCGGCACACAGCCGATGATTTCACTGTTAACAATGGAAGCCGCACTCGAACCGACTCTGCAAGCCGGCATGGGCTCGCTCCGCGAAAAATCC
>DATDRD010000510.1:0-4869 GCA_035291925.1 Anaerolineales bacterium | reverse complement strand
CGCTTTTATGACCCGCTGGGCAACCTTGTGATGTTCAGCGAGCAGAAGATGTTCCGCCTGCGCGAAGATATCCGCGTGTATTCGGATGAAAACAAGACGCAGGAAGTGCTGAGCATCAAGGCGCGTCAGATCATTGATTTCTCTGCCGCGTACGATGTGGTGGATGCAGCCTACAATCAAAAGGTGGGCGCGTTGCGGCGCAAGGGCTGGAGTTCGATCCTGCGCGATGAGTGGGAAGTGCTGGATGCCAATGACAACGCGGTTGGAAATTTATTCGAAGACAGCGTCGGATTGGCGCTCCTGCGCCGTTTGCTGCTTGGCTCATTATTGCCTCAGAACTATGACATGACCATTGGCGAGACGCGTGTTGCAGATCTGAAACAGAACTTCAATCCCTTCCGCTATGAATTGAACCTGGACTTCAGCATGGATATGGGCCGTTTGCTGGACCGCCGTATTGGCATTGCCGCGGGAATTTTGCTCGCCGCAGTCGAAGGAAAACAGAGCAGTTAATGCCGCGCCAACCTCTCTTTGCCGGTCTTGTTATCGATGAATTCGGCAATATTGCCGAAACGGCTCTTATCGGCGATGAGCCTTGCTATGTGGTGGACGATGCAGGTTTTCGACGCCATATCCCCTCGGAACAGGTGGACAGGCAGGTGCTCGGTCAAATTGCTGAATTGATGAAAGGCAGTGAAGAATATCTATCTGAGCAAACCGCCAAGATGCTCGGCCAGGAGGATATTTTTTCAAAGGCAATGATCGAACAGCAACTCAAGAATATCGATAAGCAGTTCGACCAGTTGATGCAGGTGGGCATTCCCGAAGATATGCGGGCTTATCTTGGGATGACGGGCTTCAAGATAATCATCAATGTGCACGGAGAGGTGATCCGGGTGGAACAGCCTGGCATTGCCAGCGATGAAGGGGACGGGTAAAAGATCGTTTGTGGATGAACATGCAAAAACAAAACAGGCTCCGCCGCCTGCCGCGCAATGTATGGGTCCTCACGATTACATCGCTATTGAACGACATCTCTTCAGAGATGCTCATCAACCTCGTTCCGTTCTTTCTCGCTAATGTGCTCGGCGTGCGCACCGCGATCATTGGTCTCATTGAGGGCATTGCGGAAACCACCGCGAGCTTGCTGAAGATCTTTTTCGGCATGCTCTCCGATAGATTCGGCAGGCGCAAGCCATTCGCAGTAGCGGGTTATGCTCTCTCTGCGTTCACCAAACCGCTTTTATATTTTGCCAGCGCGTGGGGATGGGTGCTGGGAGTCCGTGTTGCGGACCGCGTGGGCAAAGGCATCCGAACTGCGCCGCGCGATGCATTGATCGCGGACTCGATCGACCAGAACCAGCGCGGACTCTCCTTCGGGCTCCACCGCGCGGGCGATACGCTCGGCGCTTTTCTCGGACTTGGGATTGCAACCCTTATCATCTGGCTGACCCAGTCCCGATCCGTATTACTCACGCGCGATACTTTCCAAACCGTTGTACTGATCAGCATTGTCCCGGGAGTGTTGGCGGTACTGGTCCTGGCGCTGGGTGCGGTCGAGGTAACGGGAACCAGCGAAGGCGTGGAAACGAAGCGTTTGTCACTCAAGGAAATGGACGCACGTTTCAGGTATTTTTTGTTTGTCGTTGTGTTATTCACACTTGGCAATTCATCCGATGCCTTTATCCTGCTGCGCGGCCAGGAACGCGGACTGACTTTCCTGCAAGTGATGGGCATGGCATTGACGTTCAGCGCGATATACACAATCTTCGCCGGCCCGCTTGGCGCGTGGTCAGACAGGATAGGGCGACGCAAATTGATATTAGGCGGCTGGTTTGCCTACGGGTTGGTGTATCTCGGGTTTGCATTTGCGCAGGCTGGCTGGCAAGTGTGGGCATTGTTCGGGTTGTACGGGTTGTATTACGCAGCGACCGAGGGCGCCGCGAAAGCGCTGGTCGCTGACCTTGTGCCCCAGATGCAGCGTGGCACTGCCTATGGATTGTTCAACGCCGCGATCGGGATTATGGCGTTGCCTGCCTCGTTGATCGCGGGTTTATTGTGGCAGGGCGCAGGCACATGGCTGGGTTTCGGCGCGAGTGCTCCTTTCTTTTTTGGGGCAGGGATGGCTTTGCTGTCTGGTTCGTTGTTTTGGAGATTTATCAGATAAACTCATGTTCGGCTTGAACAGAGGCGGGAGCAAGTTTCATAACGTGGATCTGCACCTGTGCACAGATGTCACGATAAACCCAGCAAAATTCGATCCATATGACAGTTGTGGAATCCGTTCAATGGGCGTAAAATACAAGCGCCGTCAATAACGGCAAGGATAAATGATGCTTCTTAATGACGAGAGCGACTTAGGTTCTACTGAGAGTCAGCCGCCCAGTACAGGCCGCTGGGCGAGGCACGCGTTGCAATATCACATCGATGACATCACAAAGGAGGTGAGCACACTTCCTGCGTGATGATTCCACGCACGGAGGTTTGCATGCTCACCATCTACAAAACAACAGAGCACGGGCTCGAACAACTGGAATCCATGGCGAATGGCGTATGGGTAAAGGCCGTGGACCCGACTCCCGAAGAAATTCAACAGCTCGTGGGCTGGGGGATAGAGGCTGACTACATCAACTATTCCTTGGATCTTGATGAAATGCCGCGCATCGAACGTGATGATGATTACACCTTCATCCTGATCCGCATTCCTCATCGCCAGCCCGATAGCGACATTCCCTATATCACCATTCCACTTGGCATTTTGATCAAGGGGAACATGATTGTCACCATTTGCCGTTTCGACAAGGAAATGTTCAAGGTGCTGGCAAATGGAAAGTATCGTCTGCTCAAAACAGGCAAACGTTATCGCTTTGCATTGTATATCTTCCTCGAGACCGCCACGCGCTATCTGACACATCTGCGCGAGATCAATCGCATGACCGAAGCAATTGAGGACCAGTTGCAAAAATCCACCCGCAATCGTGAGGTGCTGGAACTGCTCAAATATCAGAAAAGTCTGACCTATTTTGCCACCGCGCTCCGCTCGAATGAGGTGATGATGGAGCGTGTCCAGCGGACACAGATATTCAACTATTACGAAGACGACCAGGATCTGCTCGAAGATGTGCTCACTGAAAATCAGCAAGCCATCCAGATGACCAACATTGCCACCGAATTGCTGTCAGCCATGATGGACGCATTTGCATCCATTATCTCCAACAATCTTAACGCCGTGATGAAAGTGCTTGCCGCGCTCACGATTGTTGTCAGTCTGCCCGGTACCGTAGCCGCCTTCTTTGGTATGAACGTGGCTTTACCCGGCGAAGGCCACCCTCTTGCGTTTCTCATTGTCTTTGGTATTGCACTATCCCTGACTGCGATTGCAACATTTATTTTCTATAAGCGTGATTGGTTCTAACTGAATATAGAAATCACCTCGCAACATTGCGAGGTGATTTTCATTTACTACAACAAATTTTTACTTATCCACCGGCTGGGAAATCGGCGTCGAAGTGGGAGCACGCCGCGACTGTTCCTCTTCCACGGTCCGGATGCCGTTCCGCACCTGATTGGCAATCCGTTCGAGTTCAGCCTGAAGCTGGTTGAGGCTCTCGATCACGTAATCATCCGCGTCGTTGCGGATGCCATCCGCTTCCCCGCGCGCCTGCGCAAGGACCTGGTCCGCGCGGCGCTGGGCTTCCTGGAGGATCATATCCCTGGTCACAAGTTGATCCGCTTTTTGGCGGGCGATCTCGATCGTGCGATTGGCTTCCTCCTGTGCCTGCGCAAGGACGCGATCACGCTGGCCGAGCAATTGCTGCGCCTTCTTCACTTCCTCGGGAATGGCAATGCGCATCTGGTCGATGATATCGAGCATGCGGTCTTCGTCCACCATCACATTGCGCGTGAGTGGGATTGCTTTGCTCTCGTTAAAGAGTTCTTCCAGTCGGTCAATGAGTTGAAGAATATCCATGGGCCACTCCTCCATTTTGGAAGGCGAATTACAACTATTCTAGCACAAATTAATCACGAAGAGCATTCGGAGGGGAATGCCCGTCGCCTAGTTTGCTGACCTTGGCCTTGAGCGCCTCATCCACGTGCGGCGGAACCATGCTTGAAACATCACCAAACAACGAAGCAATTTCCTTGACTGTGCTGGATGAAAGGAAAGTATGTTCCTCAGCCGTGATGAATGCCACCGTTTCGATGTCACTCGCAAGCCGCTGATTTGCCAGACCCATGCGGAACTCGAATTCAAAGTCAGAGAACACACGCAGGCCGCGCACAATCACCTGTGCATCCACCTGACGGGCAAATTTAACTGTCAGGCCGCTGTAACCCATGACCTTGATCTTCGGATTTTTCTTGAACGATTCGGTAACGAGGCCGATACGTTCTTCAGGGTCGAACAACAATGATTTCAATGGCTTGTCATAAACAGACATAACAACCTCATCGAACAGGCGCGTGGCGCGTTCGGCAATGTCAATGTGACCGTAGTGAATGGGATCGAACGTTCCGGGAAATAATGCTCTGACCATATAACTCCTCATTCGTCATTGCGAGCCCATAGGGCGAAGCAATCTCCTTCTACAATGATGAGATTGCTTCGTCGGGCTATGCCCTTCTCGCAATGACGGTTCTTATTCTTAACTTACATCACCCCTGCCATCCCCCCAGAATCTTCCAAACGCCTCTGCCAGCAGGGCGTGTTCAGGTCGAATCAAATCAGCATCCTGCTCGAATAAACTTTGTGCCTGTAGTCGCGCTTTCTCGATCAACTTCACATCTGTAATGCTTGCCATGCGCAATCCGCTTGCATAGCCGGATTGGCGCGTACCCAAAAATTCACCGGGACCGCGCTGCTGCAGG
>DATDRD010000509.1:0-2876 GCA_035291925.1 Anaerolineales bacterium | reverse complement strand
GGATAGATGAAGGCTTGCCTGCTGCCGGTTCTTTTGAAGAGGTTGCGCGCGAATGGGCATCTGTCCCAACGGACAGACGATCCGGCGCGCAAACGGAAAGAATTATCGGCTGGATGGAAAAGGATATTTTCCCTTGGCTGGGGAATCACCCGATAAATGAAATCGCTACGCCGGAAATAGATGCAACCATGTTAGCGCCGATTGAATATTGACCCAGTGTGCTGATTGAATTTTGACCCAGGGCAGGTTGCTGTTTTTGGAACAGCAACTGTGGATAAGTTTACCAGATTGTGGGTTTGATGTTTTGAAGTGCGCGGTGGAGTTCACGAAGGTTTGCAGACCGTGTGTGAACTCCCCGCGCGAGCCTATTTAGAACGGATCATCAGGTGGTGTTACTTTGCTGCCTTTGCGTGCTTGTTCCCGCGACTTGATGCGCTTCTTCGCTGCCATGCTGCTGTGTTGAAATCGGTAGGATTCGTTTCCTGTTTCAACAATATGGCAGTGATGTGTCAATCGGTCCAGCAACGCTGTAGTCATCTTGGCATCGCCAAACACGCCGGACCATTCCGAGAAGCTCAGGTTCGTCGTGATGGCCACGCTGGTGTGCTCGTACAGCTTCGATAGCAGATGAAACAACAACGCTCCGCCAGCTTGGCTAAATGGAAGATAACCAAGCTCGTCGAGTATGACCAAATCCATGCGCATCAAAGCCATCGCAATGCGTCCGGCACGCCCATCCTGCTTCTCTCGCTCCAGCAGATTGACCAGATCAACCGTGGAGTAGAACCGTGCCTTGTTGCCATGCGACGTAATACCGGACATCGCAATGGCGGTAGCCAAATGTGTCTTGCCGGTTCCAGGTCCTCCGATGAGCACCACGTTCTGCGCTGTCTCGGTAAACGACAGCGTCGCCAGTTGCTCCACCAGATGCTGATCGACCTTCGAGGAACTGAAGTCGAATCCGGCCAGATCACGATGCACTGGGAACTTGGCGGCATTCAATTGGTTTCGTACTGACCGCATGTATCGGTCTGTTGTCTCGGCTTGCAGCAGGTGTTCGATCAACCATTTCGACGAATCTATTGTTGACGTTCCCTGTGCGATCAAGTCATTCCAGGCTTCGGTCATTCCATGCAATCGCAGTTCCTTGAGTTCAGCGGTAATATCACGACGCATGATCGATCTCCTCTGTGCTGAGTTGATCTTCGTTCTCATGCCGCAACTCGTCATACCGTTGGGTGTTCGCCTGTGGTGCATTCTCAAGTTGCAAACTCGTTTCCACATTCGGCGGAATCGGTGGCGCATTCAGACGACCCAGCACGTTGAGCACATGTTCCACACTCAACACGCCGGATTCGATAACCAATTCCACCGCAACCAGTACCGCCTCAAGTCCGGCGCGTGGCACCGCCGCCAGTACTTGTGCCATGACGCGATCTCCGCCCTTGTTCCTCAGCAGCCCAAGCCTGAGTTGCTTGAATGGCACCGGCATATCGGCAAAGGGTGCGCCATTGCGTAACGCGCCCGGTTTGCGCTCGATCAGTGCGATGTAGTGTTGCCAGTCGTAGCGGACTTGTCCGCGCTCTATCAGACGCTCATGGCAGGCAACAATGGCATCATCCGACACCGCAACAACCTGAGTGGGATAGAGCCTGACACTGACCATCTTGCCCGCCAATTCGCACGGCACGGAGTAATGATTGCGCTGTACATTGATCAGGCATGTACTGGATACACGGGCCGAGCACTCAACGTACCCATCGAACGGGGTCGGCATCGGCATCATGCATGCGCGTTCCTGTTCCAGCATTTCGGCTACGCTCAGTCCCTTGTACTCGATGTGGCGTAGTTCGCCCCATAATGACCGACAGCGTTCACCCAGCCATGCATTCAACTCCGCAAATGAGCCGAACTGCCGGCTCTGTGCATCCAGCCATATACGCCGACGACTATCCTGCACATTCTTCTCGACAACGCCCTTCTCCCAGCCGGAGGCAACATTGCAGAAGTCCGCGTCGAACAGGTAGTGCGCGCACATCACGGCAAAGCGCGCATTGACCACGCGCCCCTTGCCCTTGTTGACGCGGTCTACGGCAGTCTTCATGTTGTCGTAGATGCCACGCCGGGGAATACCTCCCAACGCGGCAAAGGAACGCGTGTGGGCATCGAACAGCATCTCGTGTCCTTGGCTCGGATACGCCACCAGCCAGAAAGCACGACTGGCGCACAGCTTCAGATGCGATACCTGCATACGCCGGTAAATGCCGCCAACCACCAAGCCCTCTTCGCTCCAATCGAACTGGAAGGCTTCGCCCAACTCAAACTTCAATGGCACAAAGGCGTGCGGCTTTTTGCCTTCATTGGCACCCCAGTCGCGAATGAACGCCGTCACTTGACTGTAGCCACCCGTATAGCCATCCTCCTTGATCTGAGCAAACAAATCTTTGGCGGTGCGACGATTCTGTTTGGGGCGGTGTGAATCCGCTTTGAGTGATTGTTCCAGTGCGGCGTGAAAGCTGCCAAGCTTGACCGGTGCCTTGCTTCTGCTGTACTTCGGCGGCGCTGCCACCGCAGGCTCCCTCAGCCATCTGCGTACCGTATTGCGCGATATACCTGTGCGTTTTGCAATTTCGTGAAGCGACAATTTGTCGCGTAAATACATCCTTCGTATCTTGCCAATCATTTCCATAGTGATCACCTTTTATCTCCTGCCCAAAAATTAGGCAGAACAAGTAGAACACCTGGGTCAATTTTCGGTCAGCAGCTCACCTCTAAGTGGGTCAATTTTCGGTCAGCAACAACAAACCGGGCTCTTATCCTTTTAAAAACAAATCGCCATGCTGATGCGCTTAGCGATTTTGATCGGGTTATTCAGT
>DATDRD010000508.1:0-4782 GCA_035291925.1 Anaerolineales bacterium | reverse complement strand
CAAAGTTCATACACCTGATGAATGATGATGAAGAGCATTTCATCATTGCCTTCTTCCAATGATTCAAAACTTTTTGGATGCTGGCTGTTCAGGATCTTATCGAGTTCGATATAGTCCGAGTAATAGAGGTCTTTCATGGTTTCTCCTTTATGTCATTGCGAGCCCTGCTGGTTGAGTAGGGCGAGTGCATTTCTCGCCCGTATCGAAACCAAAGGGCGAAGCAATCTCCGCTCACAAATTGGAGATTGCTTCACTCGCCTGGTCGAGACGCAAGCGTCTCGACCAACGCTCGTTCGCAACGACAAGGGTATCGAAAGTATAGCACGCCAGACGCTCGGGTATAATTTGGCGGTTATGACAAGCGGAGCAGTCCTGCGGACAAGCGACTACACTTGCCTGATTTGCCTAGCAAATCACGGGCAGTGCCACTATAGTCCCCGAAGCGGAGCGGAGCGGGAGGGTAGTCCCGATGCTCTTCGGGGAGCACGCCGCAAAGCGGCAGTGTGGGTCAAAGCCCTCATCTTCGACTTCGATGGACTCATCCTGGATACGGAAACACCCGAATATCAGGTATGGCAGTCCATCTACCGCGAACATGGATATGAACTGCCTGATGATGAGTGGGGAAAGATCATCGGCGGCTATGGACTCTCGAACTTCGACGCCGCGGAACATCTCTCGCATCTTTCCCAGGGAGGGTTGGATTCCGTTTCCCTGCGCGCCCGTCACCGCTCTGAGAGTCACGCGTTAATTAATTCCCAATCCATCCTTCCAGGTGTGATGGACTACATCCATGACGCGAAACGTCTCGGCCTGAAGCTGGCGATCGCTTCCAGTTCGGCTCATTCATGGGTGGATGCTCATGCAAAGCGGCTCGGCATCTTCGATCACTTTGAGGCGGTCATCTGTGGCGACGATGTCGCGCCTGGCAGGACCAAGCCGAACCCGGATCTGTTCCTGTTGGCGCTGGACCAGCTCAAGGTCCGGAAAGAGGCGGCGATTGTCTTCGAAGATTCCCCCAATGGAGTGAAAGCCGCGAATCGGGCAGGTATCTTCGTGGTGGCCGTGCCGAATCCCCTTACCTCCACGCTGTTGATCGAGGGGGCGGACCTGAAATTGGATTCTCTCAATGATCTTTCTTTATCTGCTTTGCTGAATAAAGTAAAATAGGAATACCAATTCAACATGGAGGCCCCCGATGACAACAGAAAAAATTCGCTGGCAGGGGATTGTTTCGAAGTATGCATATCCTGAAACATGGCGCAGTTTATGGCAGGTCTTCAACTCAGTCATCCCGTTCCTCGTAATGTGGTATGTGATGTACCGCAGTCTCGAGATCGGCTATTGGCTGACGTTAATCCTTGCCCTCCCAACCGGGGGATTCATGGTGCGCTGTTTTATCATCTTCCACGATTGCTGTCACGGTTCGTTCTTGAGGACCATGAAAGCCAATGACCGCCTTGGACTTGTGCTCGGCGTACTGGTGCTCACACCGTTCCATCAGTGGAAGCATAGTCATGCCATCCATCACGCGACGGCTGGCGACCTGGACCGGCGCGGTATTGGCGACGTGTACACGATGACGGTGGAGGAATATCTCGCCGCGCCATGGTACAGGAAGCTGGGTTATCGCATCATGCGCAGTCCAATGATCCTGTTCACAATCGGTTCGTTCCTCGTCTTTACGATCACGCATCGCTTCGCGGAAAAGGAAGCGGGGAAGCGCGAACGAAGCAGTGTGCTCTGGACCAACATCGCGATCGCCGCGCTGATTGGCTGGATCATGCTGGAAGTTGGCTGGGCGGCTTTTCTGCTGGTCGAAATTCCCGTCCTGCTGATCGCATATGGAGCAGGGGTGTGGTTGTTCTATGTGCAGCACAATTTCGACCCGACCTATTGGGAGCGTCATGCGGAATGGGAATTCTTCAACGCCGGCATGGACGGCAGTTCATTTTATAAACTTCCCAAAATCCTGCAGTGGTTCACGGGCAATATCGGTTTCCATCACATCCATCACCTGAGCCCGAGAATCCCCAATTACAAACTTGAGGAATGTCACAAAGAGAATCCTGTGTTACAGGTCCCGCCACTGACATTCGCGCATAGCCTGAAGTCCTTGTTCTTCCGTTTATGGGATGAAAAGGAAAAGATGCTGGTGGGATGGAGCGCGCTGAAGAAGTATCGCACACAGATGTGAAAGTGAAGATATAAAACGCAAGAGACTGGCATTTCGCCAGTCTCTTGTGTCTAAATCTTTTGTTTAGAACGACGCTACAGCTTCATCCACCGTGTCATAAATTTCAATATACTCAGTAACACCAGAGATCTGAAGCATCTCACGAACGTATGGGATTGGGCCCGCCAGTTTGAGATGCTTTGTACCTCCGTCAATTGACAGCATCCTGTGGATGACCACCAGCGCGCGGACACCGATACTGGTCAGGGACGGAGTCTTGCTCAGGTCAATGACCAGATCCCGCATCCCATTCTCATAGGCATCTTTGGCTGTCTGCTCCAGTTCTGCAAAGTTTCCCAGATTGACCCGGTCTTGAAGTTGGAAGACTGTCACGGGAACGCGTCCCTCTTTCTGCGAGATTTCTACCAGAGCCATATTACTCCTCCATGGAAAGCGGACCAATAATTTCGACAATAATACACCAAAACAATGCAGAGGGGTCAGGCTGCATTTCCCCAAACCATCAGCTTTCGGTCGTGTGCCATCATGGGTGTTGCGAAGGTTCGGCAGAGCATTCCGTTTGGTCAATCCGCGCTGACAGGCGCACGCTCGCGTTCAGACAGTCTCTCGATCAGTTCCTTGCGCGGGGTGAAAAAGACGGTGACCATTGCAAGCGCGGCGGCAACGAAGGCGATCACAAAAACCAGATGGATGGCATCGGCCATGGCGATACGCACGCCCTCTTCAATGACAACCTGCGAGCCAGGCAAAGGATCGAGTAATTGCCTCACCAGTTCAGGGTTCAGGCGGGAGGCGATCAGGTTCGAAGCGAGCCGCGCGCTGAGCGCCGCGCCCATCACGCTCACGCCCAGCGTCCCGCCAATCGATCGGCTGAACTGAAGAGTCGAAGTGGCGGTGCCGAGCTGTCGCCGCTCCACGCTGGTCTGCACCGCGATCAGGAAGGAAGGAATGGAAAGCCCCATGCCAATGCCCATCAGCGCGACGAAGATCATCAGGCTGATCTGGCTGGTATTCATCCCGGCGCGCGACATCAGAAATGCGCCCACGCTGAATGTGGCTGTGCCGATCAGTCCCAGCTTGCGATAACCGATGGTGAGCATCAGGCGCGTGCCGATAATGCTGGCCGTTACCCAGCCCAGCAGCATTGGCGTAATCGTGATGCCAGCCTGTGTGGCGCTCGTGTCCAGCACTGCCTGAACGAACAACGGGATGAACGAGACACTGCCAAACAAAGCCCAGCCTGTCAGGATGCCGTGCGCGGTGGCCGTGGCAAACAGGCGGTCACGGAAAAGCGCCAGCGGCAGGATCGGGTCGGCGGCGCGGCGTTCCACCCACATCAGCAGGATGAAAAGCGCTGTGGCGACCGTGATCAAGATCCAGCTAGATGTGCCGGACCCCATCAGGCCAAGCAGAAGCATGACCACGCTGACCGTTAATAGAGCCGCGCCCGCGTAATCCACTGCGGGTCTTTCGTGACTGTGGACCCGATCCCGCCATGCAAACGCGACCAGCGCCGCAGCCAGCAAACCGGGAAAGATATTGATGTAAAAGATCCAGCGCCATGAAAGCTGGTCAACGAGAAATCCGCCCAATAGCGGCCCCACAATGGACGAGACTCCCCACACGCCTGAGAACAACCCCTGCATTTTGGCGCGCTGTTCGAGGCTGAACATCTCGCCGATCAGGATAAAAGCCAGCGGCATGATACCGCCCGCGCCGATGCCCTGCAATGCGCGCGCAAAGATGAGTTGCGTCATGCTGTTCGCCCATCCGCACCAAATGGAGCCAGCCAGGAAGAGCGCCATGGCACTGACATATAACTTGCGGCGGCCATAGATATCCGAGAGTTTGCCATATAGTGGAACAGCAGTTGTGGAAGCAAGCATAAACGCCGAAAAGACCCACGAGTAATGCTCCAGCCCACCCAACTGTCCGACGATGGTGGGCATGGCGGTGGCAACGACCGTGGATTCCATCGAAGCGAGAAACAGGCTGAGCATGATCCCAGCCGTGACGAGGATGATTCGGTTACGTGACATTGAGTCCTTTCAAGGGTAAATCTAGATAATCTATTGAGAATACTTTTACAAGCCCTGCTCCAGTCAGCGTCCTTCGCGGAGTATCCCAGTATGGGGCGCCGCCGCGGACGGCGTCTTAAGCTCTATTCTTGACATGGTTAGGCAATAATAACCGAAAATAAACATAGAAACCGTAATATTTGACAACAGGTCATGCATTTTTTGAACCACGGAGACACCGAGATATCAGTAACGAATATAAAAAGCAAAAGACCCCGCTGACGCTTCTTGGATTGGCAAGAGCTTGGTGAGAGACTATCACCTCAACGCTGCCGCAAATCCTGCACATAGGTTGTAACGCGCTGATCCAGGTCAAGCGGATAGGTATGGCCCAACGCTTCGCCGACTTCAATCGCCACCTGACGGAAGAGAGCCATTGTGCGGAATAACACATCCCAATTCTCTGCAATATCTGCACCAGCGTAAGTGCTCTCCAGTTGGGACCAGATCTCGGGAGGCAGCCGCTTTTTCAAGCCTTTGCCCAGGGCGCCCGTTGGCATTAACCAG
>DATDRD010000507.1:0-4190 GCA_035291925.1 Anaerolineales bacterium | reverse complement strand
CCGGACAGGTGTCACCGTTATCCACCCGCGCGGACAAAAGAATCACGATCCCGTCTTCGCGGCATGGTTCCCCTTCAACGGCAACGGCGAGATGACAGGTTCGGCATGGGTGGATGAAGGCGGCTTTCTCGAAGGTCCGATCGGAATTACGAATACACACAGCGTCGGCGTTGTACGCGATACCATCATCAAATGGCAGGTGGAGCAAGACTCGATCTTTCAGGGTTGGTCCTGCCCATTGGTAACTGAGACAGCCGATGGCTGGCTCAACGATATCAACGGATTCTTCGTCAGGCCCGAACACGTGCTGGAAGCTTTGAACTCCGCGGAGTCAGGCCCCATTGCAGAGGGTAATGTGGGCGGCGGGACAGGCATGCTGTGTTATGAATTCAAAGGCGGCACAGGCACTTCGTCGCGCAAACTCCCTGAAACACTTGGTGGCTGGACAGTAGGTGCGTTCGCTCAAACAAATTTCGGCAGACGATATCAACTCACAATTGCGGGTGTCCCGGTTGGAGGACATTTGAAAGAGAATACCCTGTGGACAAGCGGCGAGAATCCATTCAGACAGGATGACGGTTCATTGATCGTCGTCATCGCAACGGATGCGCCGCTTCTCCCCCATCAGCTCAAGCGCCTGGCAAAGCGCGCATCACTCGGAATGGCTCGCACAGGTTCCTTGGGTGGAAATGGTTCAGGAGATATTTTCCTTGCCTTCTCAACCGCGAATCCGGGCGCGGCACGCGGCGATGAAGGAGGTCTGGCTTCACTGCAGGCCCTCAGCAACAATCATATTGATCCACTGCTGATTGCCTCTGCCTATGCAACGGAAGAAGCTATTATCAATTCCATGGTCGCGGCGGAGGATATGACCGGGAACAAGGGCGTCAGCATAAAAGCATTACCACAAAAAGAACTACAAGAGATACTTCACGAGTATAAACGCTTGACACGGGTGCTATAATAGAATCATCATAAACACAGGAGGAGTCATGAATAAAACCATTGCGCCATACGGAAGTTGGAAATCTCCCATCAATGCGGACCTCATCACTGCCAATACCATCGGCTTTGTAGAAGCCTGCATAGATGACGAAGATATTTACTGGATCGAGTCGCGTCCGCTCGAAGGCGGGCGTTATGTCATCATGCGCCGCGCCGCAGATGGAAAAATCCATGAATGCACGCCGCCCGATTTTTACGCGCGCACAACTGTCCATGAGTATGGGGGCAGCGGGTTCACGGTTGCGAATGGCGTCATCTATTTTTGCAATTTCAAAGACCAGCACCTTTATCGCCAGCCTTTGGACGCCGTGCCTCAAGTTCTCACACCGGGCGACGGCTATCGTTACGCTGATTTGGTCGTTGACGAAAAACGTAATCGCATCATCTGCATTCGCGAAGACCACACGGGCACGGGCGAGGCAGTCAACACCATCGTAGGCGTGAATCTTAATGGCGGCGAGCATGGACAAATCCTCGTCGAAGGCAACAATTTTTACTGCTCCGCACGCCTCAGCCCCGACGGAAATAAAATCGCCTGGCTGACATGGAATCATCCCAACATGCCCTGGGATGGATGTGAACTCTGGGTCGCAGATGTAAACCAAGACGGCTCGCTTCAAAACGCGGACCTCGTAGCGGGTTCCGCGACCGAATCCATTTTTCAGCCTGAATGGTCACCAGATGGAGTCCTGCACTTCGTCGCAGAATACAGTGGCTGGTGGAATCTATATCGCTGGAAAGACGGAAAGGCTGAAGCCCTTTGTCCAATGGAGGCTGAGTTTGGCCAACCTCAATGGTTCTTTGGCATGTTTACATACGATTTTGTTTCGCCGACAAAAATACTATGCTGCTACTCACAGAATGGAACATGGCATCTCGCCTGGCTCAATACAAACAAAAAGAAACTCACGTCCATTGAAACACCCTACACGGATCTCTATAGTATCCGCGCAGCGAATGGCTTTGCAATTTTCTTCGTGGGACCACCGTTTCAGACTTTTGCTTTGATTCGAATGGATACAGAAACTGCCAAGATGGAGTCGATAAAGCAGGCATTCGAAGTTACAGTGGATATCGAATATCTTTCAACGGCTCAACCGATCTCCTTCCCTACAACCAATGGCAATACAGCGTATGGCATCTACTACGCGCCGAAAAATAAGAACCACGCCGCGCCCGAAAACGAACGCCCGCCTTTAATGGTCATCAGTCACGGAGGTCCCACGGCAGCAACTGGAACAACACTTCGGTATGGCATCCAATATTGGACAAGTCGCGGCTTTGCAATGCTCGATGTCAATTATGGTGGTTCAACAGGCTACGGACGCGAGTATCGTCAGAGGCTCAACGGCAACTGGGGCATCGTTGATTTGGACGACTGTTGTAACGGCGCGTTATATCTCGTGAGAGAAGGCTTGGCAGATGCAAACCGCCTCGCCATTCGCGGCGGAAGTGCAGGCGGATACACAACGCTGGCTTGCCTTGCATTTCGCGATGTGTTCAAAGCGGGCGCCAGTCACTTCGGTATAAGCGACCTTGAAGCATGGATAAGAGATACGCATAAATTTGAATCGCGTTATCTGGATTCATTGATTGGCGCGTATCCTGAGAGAAAAGACTTGTATTATGAACGCTCACCCATTAACTACGTGCAGAATTTCAACTGCCCGCTTATACTGTTCCAGGGAGATGAAGACAAGATTGTGCCCCCCAATCAGTCTCAGTTAATGTTTGATGCGGTGCGCGCCAAGGAGATTCCCACTGCATACGTGCTCTTCGAAGGCGAGCAACATGGCTTCCGCAAAGCTGAGTCCATCAAACGCGCGCTCGAAGGCGAGTTGTATTTCTATTCAAAGATTTTCAAATTCGATCTGGCAGAAGAGATCGAACCCGTGCAGATTGAAAATCTATGATTGAGTTATTAAGAGAAACTCCTTGCAACAAAACAGGGAGTTTTTCGTATTGCTCTTGACGTTCACATAAATTAGTTATGTCATCTTGAGCGAAGCGGAGCATCTCAGCCATACGATACAAGAGACCCTTCGGTCGCAAAGAACACTCCCTCAGGGTAACATACCTTAATTGACTTTGGTGAACCTCAATAAGATAGTAATACATCACAAGGAGAGGTTATGCCTTCCATTCTCGAAGTCCAAAATCTCGTCAAAAAATATGGTGACTTCACCGCCGTCAAAGGGATATCTTTTGACATCAAAGAAGGGGAAATCTTCAGCCTGCTGGGTCCGAACGGTGCAGGCAAGACCACAACCATCTCCATGCTCTCCACCTTATACACGCCCACCTCAGGCGACGCGATCATTGGCGGACACTCCGTGACAAAGGATCCGATGGCAGTGAAGCAAGTGATTGGTGTCGTGCCGCAGGATTTGGCACTCTACGAAGATCTTACCGCGCGTGAGAATCTCATCTTCTGGGGACAGATGTATGGATTGAGCGGCAAGTCACTCAACAGCCGCGTGGATGAAGTGTTGGAGCAAATTGGTTTGACGGATAAAGCGAAGAACCGGGTCAAAACCTATTCGGGCGGTATGAAACGGCGCGTCAACATCGGCGTGGGATTGCTCCATAAACCGCGCCTGCTCTTCATGGATGAACCCACCGTCGGCATTGACCCGCAGTCACGCCGTGCGATTCTCGATACGGTCAAGGACCTCAACAGGCAGGGCATGACTCTCCTTTACACAACTCACTACATGGAGGAAGCGCAGGAACTCTCGGATCGCGTCGGTATCATCGATCACGGTGAACTCATCGCGCTTGGCACACAAAAGGAATTGACTCAGCAGGTTGGTCAGACCGAAACGCTCATCCTGCACATCGGCGAGAATGATGACCCCGAAGCACTGGCAGACTCGCTCAAAGGCGTGAAAGATGTCCTTGAAGCCAATGCAACAGACCATGAAGTCTCGATCATCACGCCCGATGCAGAAGACGTTCTCGCATCCGTTGTGAGCAAAGCCAACGAACGCGGCATCAAGATCCGTTCGATTGATATTCGCGAGCCAAATCTTGAAGCGGTGTTTTTGCATCTGACGGGACGCGCGCTTCGTGATTAATTTGTTTACGTGTTTACCTGTGTACCTGTTTACATTTGAGCCAGTACACAAGTAAACAAGTAGACAAGTACTCAAAGGGACTCGCATGCTTAAATTATTTCTGATCGG
>DATDRD010000506.1:0-6831 GCA_035291925.1 Anaerolineales bacterium | reverse complement strand
TGCGAGATCAACGCTGACATCCCCTGCGCCTGGCAGTTGATCTATGACCGCCTGAACAGCATGGGAAAACTCGAAGTCCTGATGGATATCCAGCCGCCCAAGAACTGGCAGACCTCCCGCGATGGCGGTCCGCGCAAAATTATCCGCGAAGACCTGCGGCTGGATAAAAAAGAAGAATAGGCGGAGGAACAAACCATGAACAATACAAACGGTTATCACTCTGGTTCCAACCTTGAGCGCGTCCTGCGCGCCGGTCATTTTGCAGTCACTGCCGAACTCGGTCCCCCGCAAAACGCGGACGGCGACGTGATCCGCAAGAAGGCGCAACTGTTGAAGGGATACTGCGACGCGGCAAACCTGACCGATAACCAGACTGCCATCGTGCGCATGTCCAGCATCGGCGCGGGCGCGATCCTCGTCCAGGAGGGACTCGAACCCGTCATTCAAATGGTCTGCCGAGACCGCAATCGTCTTGCCATGCAATCCGACCTGCTCGGCGCGTACGCGCTCGGCATTCGCAACCTGCTGTGCCTCACGGGTGATCACCAAACCTTCGGCAACCATCCCACCGCCAAGAACGTCTTCGACATCGATTCCATGCAAATGGTTCAAATGGTCACCGGGATGCGCGACAAGCGCGTCTTCCAATGTGGCGAGGAATTCAAAGGTCAGGAACCGCGCTTCTTCGTCGGCGCGGTGGAATCGCCCTTTGCCCATCCGATAGATTTTCGTCCCTATCGCCTCGGGAAAAAGGTGAAGGCGGGCGCCAGTTTCATCCAGACGCAGTTGGTCTTCGATATCGAGGCATTTAAAAAGTTCATGGACAAGGTTTGTTCGCTCGGCATCCACGAACAGGTTTATCTTCTGGCTGGCGTTGGTCCGCTCAAAAGCCCCACCATGGCAAAGTACATGCGCGACAACGTGCCGGGTATCCTGATCCCGAATGAAATGATCAAGCGCATGGAGAAGGCTGGTGAGCCGTGGGCTGGCAAAAGCAAGGACGAGTTGACCGCGGAAGATAAAAAGGCGCGCACCGCCGCCTGGCAGGGTGAAGGCATCAAAATCTGCATCGAGTTGATCCAGCAGATGCGCGAGATCAAGGGCGTCTCCGGCGTGCATGTCATGGCGATCGAATGGGAGAAGGCGGTCAAGCCTCTCGTCGAAGGGGCTGGCTTGTACCCGCGTCCGGTCATCCCTGATGCCTCTATAGTTTCCGCGCAACCGGCATGATGTCCGCAAAGAGCAAGGAGATGGACATGGAAGAAGAAAAAAATACTGTTAACGAAACGATGACGATCAACCCCGTCCTGGCACAGCGCATCAAGGATGAGTTGGGACAGAACGTCTATCTCTGCTATCAATGTGTCAAGTGCAGTGGGGGCTGTCCCCTTGTAAATTATTTCGACTGGCAGCCCAACCAGGTTATGCGCGCTTTGCAATTCGGGCAGGAGGATATCGCCCTGCAATCGAAAACCCCGTGGCTGTGCGCATCCTGCCAGACCTGCACCACGCGTTGTCCGCAAGGATTGGATATCGCCACCATCATGGCGTTCCTGACTCGAGAGGCGCTCAAACGCGGATTCAAGCCAGAGGTGCCCGATGTGGATACGCTGAATCAGGCTTTCCAACGCGAAGTGCGCTTGTGGGGACGCGCCTACGAACTCGGCTTGATGGCGGAAATGAAATTACGCACGGGGCGTTTGACGGAAGACATGGACTTGGGCGTAAAACTTCTGGGCAAGAACAAACTTCCCTTTTTGCCCTCGCCGACGCGCCCGCCGAAACATCCCGCGCCCGCGCCTGTCACAGCGGAGACGGTCGCTTACTACCCCGGTTGTTCCCTGCACTCCACCGCCGCGGAATACAACACATCCTCCAAAGCCGTGTGCGAGGCGCTGGGGTTGAAACTATACGAACCGCCCGGCTGGGTTTGCTGTGGAAGCACTCCCATCCACCGCGCCTATCCCAAGGAAGCCCTGCGCCTGCCCATGGAAAACCTGCGCCTCGTCGAACAAAGCGGGCTGGACGAAGTCGTCATGCCCTGTGCGGCGTGTTTCAATCACACTCGCATGGCTCTGCACGAGGTACAGCACAACCCACAGCGCAAGGCGGAAGTGGAAGGGGCGATGGGATATTCCTACCAGGACCGCGTCCGCGTCAGCGCGTTGTGCGAAGCGCTCTTCCGCCGCGTCGGTCCGCAAAAGGTTGCTTCGATGGTGAAGCATCCCATCAAGGGACTGCGCGTGGTGTGTTATTACGGCTGTCTGCTCACCCGTCCCCCGCAAGTGACCGGCGCAAGTCATCCTGAAAATCCAACCGAGATGGATGCCTTAATGAACGCGCTGGGCGTGGAGGTCAATGACTGGTCGTACAAGACTTCCTGTTGTGGCGCGACCCATTCGCTCACGCGCCCGGACATCGTCCGCGACTTGAGCAGTAACCTGATCGCGCGCGCCCGCGAAGCCGGAGCGGATGCGCTCGTGGTGGCTTGTCCGCTTTGCCATACCAACCTGGATGGCCGCCAGTTCCAAATGAAATTGAAAGAGCCAATGCCGGTGTTCTACTTCACGCAACTGATGGCGCTGGCTTTGGGCTTGCCTGAAAAAGCCGCCGCGTTGAACAAAAACCTGGTTGACCCGCGTCCCTTGTTGCAAAGCAAGGGAATTCTGGAAAAATAAAGAGACCTGGAGGACAGGCATGCTTCCTGAACAAATCAAGAACTTTCGCGAAATGGTCACACTCAAGGATGGCGCGTATGTCCTGTTGCGCCCGATGAATTCGGAGGATGAAAAATGTCTCCTTGAATTCTATTCCGCCGTCAGTGATGACGATATGCGCTACTCTCGCCATTACGTCAAAGACCCGGCGCTCATCCACAAATGGTGCGAACATCTGGACTACAGCAAGGTTCTGCCGATTCTCGCCTTCGTAAAAGATCACGTAGTAGGCAGTGCCTCACTTCACTTCTTCGAAGGGGCCAAGCGCCATATCGGTGAAGTGCGCCTCTTCCTCGCAAAGGATTTTCGCAGACGCGGCCTGGGCATGAAAATGATCAAGGCTCTGATTGATCTTGCGCGCAAACATGGACTGAGCATCCTAATCGCCGAAGTCATCGCCGAACAGACAAAGGTTGTGAAAGCCTTCGAGATGCTGGGCTTCAAATCACAGGCCACGCTCGATGATTATTTCCTGTTCCCCGATGGTGACTCGCGCGATGTCGTTCTCATGACCATGCCTCTCCGCGCAAAAACGGATGAGTTCTAGCGATTTATACCGAGACCAAAATGTCGTTGCGCAGCGCTGTCAGGAAAGCCACCGGGCAGGATGTTTATGTTTGTCATGCCTGCAATGACTGTGACATCGATGCCCGTGATGAAACAGACATTCTATTATCGAGTCTGGTTCAGCTTATTTTGCTGAACGACGAGGAGGCGCTTCATTGCCGGACCCTCTGGTCTGATTCCGTTTTAGAGGCCTCTCGCGGCATCTGCAAACGCGGACTCGATCTATACGCGGTAATGATTGCCCTTCGTGAAGAGTCAAACCAAAAGGCAGGAAAGTAAACCAAGAAAAAAAGGAGAAAGATATGAATACTGAAGAGCTGCTTGCAAAAGCAAAGAAGCCTTCGGCAGATGCGATGAGATTGCATCCGTTCTACCGGGGAAAGATCGAAACCACGCTCAAATGCACAGTGCACAGTTTCGACGATTTTGCCATATGGTATACACCCGGTGTTGCGGCGCCCTGCAAAGCGATTCAAGCCGACCCTGAACTGGTCTACGAATACACCAACAAATGGAACACCGTTGCCGTGGTCAGCGATGGGACGCGCGTACTAGGCTTGGGCGATATCGGACCCAAAGCCGGCTTGCCGGTCATGGAAGGCAAGGCCCTGCTGTACAAATATTTGGGAGGTGTGGATGGCGTCCCACTGATGCTCGATACCAAAGACCCGGATGCCATCATCAATACTGTGCTGATGCTCCAGCCTGGTCTGGGAGGCGTTAACCTGGAAGATATATCCAACCCAAAGTGCTTTTACATTCTCGATACCCTGCGCGAGAAAGCGGAGATCCCCATCTGGCATGACGACCAGCAAGGTACAGCCACCGTCACATTGGCGGGACTCATCAACGCGTTGAAAGTTGTCGGTAAAAAAATGGAGGATGTCAACATTGCCTTTATTGGCGCCGGCGCGTCTAATGTCGCCTGTTCGCGCCTGATCTTCGGCTGGGGCGCTGACCCCGCCAAGTGCTACGTAGTGGATACCAAAGGCATCCTCGGCAAGCATCGCAAAGATATTGAGATGCGCAAAGCCGAATATAAAGATAAGTGGAAACTATGCAACATCACCAACGCCGAAGGACGCGAAGGCGACATCCCCGATGCAATGAAAGGTGTGGATGTGGTCATCGCTCTCTCCAAGCCCGGACCTGATGTTCTTCTGCCGGAGTGGATCAAGACAATGGCAAAGGATCCGGTCGTCTTTGCCTGTGCCAACCCGGTTCCGGAGATCTGGCCCTGGGTGGCGAAAGAAGCGGGCGCAGCCGTCGTCGCAACCGGCCGCTCAGACTTCCCGAACCAGGTCAACAACTCGCTGGGCTTCCCCGGCATCTTCCGCGGCACGCTGGATGTCCGCGCCCGAACGATCACCGATGAGATGTGCTTCGCCGCCGCGCAGGCCATGGCCAATCATGTAGGCGACCGCCTCGCGCCGGATTTCATCCTGCCCAACATGGACGACTGGGAGGTCTTCCCGAAAGAAGCCGCCTCTGTCGCGATGAAAGCCATCGAGCAGGGACTGGCACGCATCAAGACCACCTACGATGAAGAATTCCAACGGGCTTCCCGTATCATCAAACGCTCCCGTGACATGACGAAGCGTATGATGGAGGAGGGCTTCATCGCCGAGCCCCCTGAAGATGACGGAAATGGTCCCGAAGTTGATTTGGAAACGGTCAAGGCCGCGTATTAAAGCGGAAGGAGAAAACCATGTATGACTTAATCATTATCGGAGGCGGTCCCGCCGGATTGACAGCCGCCATCTATGCCATCCGCAAACGCCTGAATGTATTGTTGTTGTCCAAGGACCTGGGTGGCAAGACCAACTACCGCCTGGCCCTGCCCTGGGTTGAAGACTACCAGGTGATCAGGGGACTTGAGATTGTCAACAAGTTCCGCACAGAACTGGAGTATCTGGATTTCGCCCGTCACATTGAAGCAGTTGATAAGGTGGAGAAGAAGGACGATCACTTTATCGTCATGACCAAAGGCGGCGCAAAGCTGGAATCAAAAGCCGTCATTTTGGCCACCGGAACTCGCCAGGTGCGCATGGAGGTGCCGGGTGAAAAAGAATATACAATGAAGGGCTTGTGCTACTCGGCTCTCTCCTATGCGCCTTTGTTTATTGACAGATCTGTTATTGTCATCGGTGATGAAGAGTTAGCCCTGCGCTCCGCAGGTGAACTTTCCACAGTTGCCAAGGAAGTGACAATGGTCTGTGCCAATGACAAGATGCTGGATTCTCCGCTTGGGCATAAACTCCAGCAGGCCCAAAACGTCAGGATCATGAAGGATTGCGAGATTGTGGAGGTACAGGGAGATGAATACGCCCGCAAATTGATCATCAAGGATAAGACTGGCAAACTCAAAGAATATCAGGCAGATGGTATGTTCGTGGAAAAAGCACTTACTCCGAACACCAACATGGTCAAGGATCTTGTCGAACTTGATAATCAGGGCCGCATAATCGTGGATGGCGGCTGCCGCACCAATGTCCCCGGTCTATTCGCCGCTGGGGATGTGACCAACAGTTACGCAGAGCAGGTTCTCGTGGCAGTAGGTGAAGGGGCAAAAGCAGCCCTGAGCGCGTACGATTACTTGCTGCCGACGCTTTAGACGAAAAGACATTAACGCATCAGGACCTGTACCCGAGCCTGGTTCAGGAACGATTCTCTGAGTCCAAGCTCATCGAGTCCATCCGCGATCGTCTCCACGATCTGGCGGGCTTTCTCGCGATTTGCTCTGGCTTCGTTATGATTTCCAAGTCTTGAATTGACCGTCGCCAGACCCGTCAAGATCGGCCAGAGATGGAGGTTGGAACCAGATGTATCGGCCAGAGCGAAGGCTTCGGTCAAGACTTGATGCGCTTCGTCGAGTCGCCCCAAGGCAAACAAAGCATTGCCTTTCCAGCGTAACAGTTCAGGGACATCCACGCGTACCAGATGGGATACTTCATCCAGTAATTCTTCACTCAAGGCGAGCGCTTTGCGGTATTCTCCTCTTGCAGCCGCCAGCTCAATGTTCGCCAGACCGACAAAAATGGTATAGCGTGCATAGGGAATTGAGATCGGCTGAAGAAGAGTGTTCCCCGCAGTTTGTTCAGCGGACCCAATATCGCCTTGAAGCAGGTACATGCGTACTTTTCCTGCCTGCGGAAAAGCCCTCCAGGCAGGTTGTTTCGCATCGGCAGTCTGCAAAGCCTGCTCGATCAACTTAAGACTTTTTTCGAACGCGCCGCAATACGCATATATCCAGGCCAGTTCTGAACGCAAGCTGTTGCTGGCGATCAACCCCGCTTCATCCCCAAGCCGAATGGCCTGCTCCACCATTTGAATACCATGACCGAGCTGGCCGCTTTCAAAATAGGCGAATGAAATCAGCATACGATCATAGGATTGCCCCCACAGGTTATCTATCTTTTCACTGATCTGCAAGGCTTGGTGACTACATTCCAAAGAGCGTTCGTATTCGCCTGCATTGAAGTAAGCCTCTGCTTCCGAGCCGAAGCTATCCGCGAGCATCACCTGATTATCCATTGTTTGCCAAAGC
>DATDRD010000505.1:0-4503 GCA_035291925.1 Anaerolineales bacterium | reverse complement strand
TTGTGACGCGAAATGCCTCTCTGTTTTTTGCAAATCCCAACAAACAGGATCAGATTAGTGGTCAGATAACATATTTCGCTATCCGACTTTTTCTTCAAGGCGGCTTTTGAAATGGATGAAAGAGGCTACATTCACTCACGGCAGGCATCCTTTTGTGAAAAATGTATCTAATATCAGTTTAGCACAAACGCAGTCTCATATCAATAAAGGCTCTCTTGGATTCGCCGTGACATATGTCATATTATGGGAAAACAAACACCGATTTATTGCAAAAACACCTGATGTCTAGCTGGTATCACGGCAATTCTGAAAGAAGCTCAATAAGGTGTGACCTGAGAGCCTCAGTATTCAATGTCATACACTACGAAGAAAAGTAAAGAATCAACCGCTAATATTGTCATACACGGAAAAACCGGGCAAAACTATTTACCTGGTTCAGTTTCCGTCAATAGTTAGCTGTAAGCTGCCCTCTTTACAAGAATGCCATTCCCCTTGTTCCAAGAACGGCATTTTCAATTTTCGTAAGCATAAGCAAAATTTTCACGATCTCGGTCTTCTTGCACGGATATCATAGCATCCTAAAATTGGCATTCAGGATTGCGGAATTAGCGAAGGCAAGACGCGCGCTGATCATCGCGCAGTTGCAGATCAATTGCATGCACTATATGCCGAGGGACGCGATTTGCGCCGACTGGTTGCCATCATCGGCGAGGCGGCTCTGTCTGCTGATGACAGACGCGTACTCGATTTTGCCCACCACTTCGATGTAAAATTTATCAGCCAGGGGATGGAGGATCGCTTGATGACCGAGAAGCTGGACCTCGCCTGGAATCTGCTATCCGTCACGCCTTCCGAACTGCTCAAGCGGATACCAACGGATACCAAAGGAATACCTTGAAAGGTATCACAAATGACCACCGTCTCTGCCACCCGGATGGAGCTGCTGGCTCGTAAAGCGCAAATCGCGCTGGCGAAGCAGGGACGCGACTTGCTCGAGCAGAAACGTTCCGCCTTGCTCAAGGAGTTTCTGCGTACCGCTGATACCGCCGTTGTCCATTCGGATGCCTTGCAAGATGCAGCCGCAGATGCCCGCCAGACACTCGCCAGAGCGGAATCAATTGCCGGAACTGAAGTGATTCGGTCAGCTGCTCTGGCTTCGCGAGCAGAGCTTTCCCTAGAGGTTACAACGGGTAGTGTGATAGGAGTAAAAGTGCCACATATCGAGCAAAAGCGTGTGACTCGCTCAATGATGGGACGCGGCTATTGCATTGTCGGTACTCCTATTGTGGTTGATGAGACCGCGGAAGCATTTGAAAAAGAAGTCGGGGCGATCATACAGATGGCGGAAACGGAACTGCGGCTCACCCGCCTCGGTGCGGAGATACAACGCACCTCCCGCCGCCTGAATGCATTAGATCACCTGCTGATCCCGCGTCTCGAGGCCGATAGAGACTTTATACAGATGGCGCTCGACGAGCGCGAACGCAGCGATCATTTTCGGTTCAAATTGATGAAGCGGGTCCTTGAACACAAGCGCCAAGCTTCTCAACGTTGAATAAACCAACTTTCCTCTTGAAGACGTTGCACGGACAAAAGACACTTGTATATTAGCTGCACATGCTTATAATGAGATTGGAGGGTGCATCACGGTCTGTGAAGAATAATCTTTATGATTGCCGACCCAGACAGACTGCGAACCGGGGGAGATAGATTTCTGCGAACAACGCATTTGTGGGGATAGTGGGGTGAACTAGCAGTTGCTTCTCAAACGGTCCGCGAATGTGGGTCGGTGAAAGGAGAGGCAGAATGAACATCGAAGAACTATTGGCAAAGGCAAAAAAGCCTTCAGCCGACGCAATGATGTTGCATCCGTTCTACCGGGGGAAGGTGGAGACGGTCCTGAAATGCGCAGTGCGTTCCTTCAATGACTTTGCAATTTGGTACACGCCTGGTGTAGCCGCGCCCTGCAGGGCCATCGCAGCCGACCCGGAACTGGTGTACGAATACACCAACAAGTGGAACACCGTCATTGTGGTCAGCGATGGG
Source organism: Anaerolineales bacterium (assembly GCA_035291925.1). Classification (GTDB taxonomy): domain Bacteria; phylum Chloroflexota; class Anaerolineae; order Anaerolineales; family Villigracilaceae; genus Defluviilinea. Next base: position 2,457 of record DATDRD010000505.1, on the reverse strand, counting down.
ACGCGGGTCCTTGGCCTCGGGGATATAGGTCCCAAGGCAGGGCTGCCAGTTATGGAGGGCAAGGCACTGCTGTACAAGTACCTCGGTGGCGTGGACGGCATTGCTATCATGCTGAATACCAAAGACCCCGACGCCTTGATCAACACCGTGCTGCTGCTTCAACCGGGTTTCGGTGGAGTTAATCTGGAGGATATCTCCCAGCCGAAATGCTTCTACATCCTTGATACCCTGCGGGAGAAAGCGGAAATCCCGGTCTGGCATGACGATCAGCAGGGTACGGCGACCGTCACGCTGGCCGGGCTGATGAACGCGCTCAAGGTAGTCGGTAAGAAGAAGGAGGATGTGAAGATTGCCTTCATCGGCTGCGGTGCATCGAATGTTGCCATTTCTCGTCTGGTCTTTGGTTGGGGGATAATCCCCGCCCATTGCTGCATGGTGGATACCAAAGGCATCCTTGGCAAGCACCGCAAGGACATCGAAATGCGAAAGGCAGAATTCAAGGATAAATGGAAGCTATGTAACATCACAAACGCGGAAGGCCGCGAAGGCGACATCCCTGATGCGATGAAGGGCGCAGACGTTGTGATCGCGTTATCGAAATCCGGGCCGGGTGTGATCTTACCGGAGTGGATCAGGACAATGGCAAAGGATGCGATTGTCTTTGCCTGTGCAAATCCAGTGCCGGAGATCTGGCCCTGGGAAGCGAAAGAAGCCGGCGCAGTTGTCGTCGCTACCGGACGCTCGGACTTCCCGAATCAAGTCAACAATTCACTTGGTTTTCCCGGCATATTTCGCGGGACTCTCGACGTGCGCGCCCGCACAATCACCGATGAAATGTGTTATGCCGCGGCGGACGCCCTGGCCAATCATGTTGGCGATTACCTTTCAACGGATCATATCTTGCCCAACATGGACGACTGGGAAGTCTTCCCGCGTGAGGCGGCCGCGGTTGCTGTGAAAGCACAGGAGCAGGGACTGGCACGCATAGAGACAACTTACGAACAGGAACTGGAGAATGCCAAGCGCATCATCAAACGCTCGCGTGATCTGACTCGGATGATGATGGACAAAGGCTTCATCGCGGAAGCACCAACGGATGAAGAAGAGCATCCTATTGATACCGGAACGCTTGAACCTACCTTCTAACATCGAGAGGAGATTATCTTATGTACGATTTGATTGTCATTGGTGGCGGTCCCGCGGGCCTCACGGCGACCATGTATGCCATTCGCAAACGCCTCAATGTTCTGGTACTCACCAAAGACCTTGGCGGTAAGACAAACTTCCATCTTGCTTTGCCATGGATCAAGGATTACCAGGTTATTCGTGGGCTGGAGATCGTCAACAAATTCCGCACTGAGCTTGAGTATTTGGAGTTCGCGCGTCGTATCGACATTGCGGAAAAAATTGACAAAAAGAATGGCCACTTCATTGTGACGACAAAAGGCGGAACAATCCTGGAGGCGAAATCCATTATCGTCGCTACCGGTGCGCGTCAGATGCGAATGAACGTGCCCGGCGAAAAAGAATTCAGCATGAAAGGTCTGTGCTATTCCGCCTTGAGCTATGCACCATTGTTTATTGACAAGACTGCCATTGTCATTGGCGATGATGACCTGGCCCTGCGTTCAACTGGTGAATTGGCGACCATTGCAAGGCAGGTCTATCTCGTCTGCACAGGCAATCAAGTATTGGATTCCCCACTATGGAGGAAGTTACAGACCGCCATGAATGTCACAATACTGAAAGGCCATCAGGTGGTCGAGGTCAAAGGCGACCAATTTGCCCGCAGCCTGGTGACCAAAGACCCGTCTGGCAGGATCGCCGAATATGAGGCAGATGGCATATTCGTGGAGAAAGCGCTGAAGCCTCGCGCCGACATGGTCAAAGGCCTCGTTGAACTGGATGAATGCGGGCGCATCATGGTGGATTGCGCCAATTGCACCAATGTGCCTGGCCTGTTTGCCGCTGGCGACGTGACCAATAGTTATGCCGAGCAGGTACTGATCGCTGTTGGCGAAGGCGCAAAGGCGGCGCTGAGTGCGTATGAGTACCTGTTACCAACGCTGGCGATAACGCCGGTTGTTTCTCCATCATGAGTGAAGATCATCCTTCAGGATACTGAATACTGCTGATTTCGCGAATTCGAACGACTCTGGCGGCATTTTCTGCATAGAACAGCCGGCGCACACCTGCCTGATTTGCTCACCTGCACTTGCCGCTGCGCGGCTAAGCGCATGCGCAAGTGTAGGAAATCACGGGCGGTGCCAGGGAATATGGGTGTCAGCATCCTGGTTTAATTTTGGACAATATCTCGCGAGACTACGTCTCAGACTAACGAGATGAGATAAGGAAAGGGTCCAGGTTGTGGGAACAAGATAGAAGCGGTATAACCGTCTCTGTGTGTGGCATCGCCAAGCGATGAGATGGCCTAAAGAGGCACCCCAACAACGAGGA